>NZ_JBEXNT010000018.1:84432-98726 GCF_040611255.1 Kitasatospora sp. NPDC002965
GGCTGCCTGCCCCCCCCCCGACCCGCGCACCCCCCCGCCGCCGCCTGCGACCCCCCCCGCCCGCCCCGGGCCTCCCCGCCCCGCCCCCCGGCGCCCCGCCCCCCACGCCGTGGGTCAACGCGACGGCGGTCCCGGGCGGGCCGCCGGGGCCGGGCCGGTCGGCGTCCGGGTGACGGCGTGCCGGCGCCGCCAGACCTCGGCCGAGATCCGGGCCACCAGCCGGGCCGCCGGGTCCGCCTCCGCCTCGTCCGCCCCGGAGGCCAGCGGACCGGTGTAGCAGACGGCCAGCAGGTACGGCGGGCAGTCGTCCGGGTGGACGAGGCCGACGCTGTGCCGCACCCCGGGGAACCAGCCGTTCTTGAACGCCACCCGGGTGCCCGGCGGCAGCCCGGCCGCGAGGTCGACCCGGAACGCGTTGCGTTCGAGCAGGGCCAGCAACTCCGGTTCGCCGTCGAGGGACTGGAGGAGGCGGACCAGGTCGCGGGCGGTCACCCGGTTGTGCAGGCCCGCGTCGCGCGCCCGGTGGTCCTCGATGCCGCGCGGGCTGGAGCTGTGCGTCGCGCCCGCGCGCCGCCAGGCCCCGGCGACGGCGGCGTGGCCGGTCCGGGCGAGACAGAGGTTGGTGGCGAGGTTCGAGGAGTGGGTGATCATCCGCTCGGCGAGCAGCCAGAGCGGCGCCGTCCGGCCGAGCAGGCTCCAGGGGACGGGATCGCTGTCCCAGTCCGGATCGTTGCCGAACTCGCCGCCGGCGGCCGAGGCGAAGGCGTTCACGACCGGGACGCGGGCGTCCAGGTCCACCCCGCTGCGGTGGAGCGCGGCCAGGACGGCCACCTTCATCGTGCTCGCCGCGTCGTGCGGCGCGTCCCCGGCCCGGGCGAACACCGGGTCACCGCCCCAGGGGGCCACCACGACAGACAGCATGGTCGCTTCCGTTCCCGACCGCGGCGGTGTCGAAACCGGCGGCACCGCGGGGCGGCGGCACGACGGGGCCGCCCTCCCGGAAGCCCTGCCGGCAGCCCCACCGGCGTCCCGGGCGGCCGCAGAACGCGGCGGCCGCCCGGGGCGGCGTCACGTCCAGCCTGCGACTCCGTGAGCAGGTGGCGGTGCGGATGGGCGAGTCGGGCGTCGGCCGGCGTGCCGGCGCGGGTGGCGAGGCTGCCCGTACGGGCGTCCGTTCGTCTATCACCGGCTGGACCGGGTCGGCGCGCAGGTCGAGCCGGTCGATCCGGGCCGCCAACCGGCCTTCCTGGACGCGTGGCACCCCGGAGGCCCGCCGATGCCCGCCGTCAACGAGGAGAGGACCCCGAGGACCCCGCGGACCCCGCGGACCCGGCAGGGCCTGCGGACCGGGCCGGTCCGGCGCGGTGGCCGCCGCCGTGGCGGGGCCGCCGGGGGGTCAGCCGGGCCGCCGGGTGGGCCGCGGTGTCGAGGGGCTCCGTCCGCGCCGGGTGGGCGAGTTCGGCGAGGTAGTGGGCGCGGGGGGCCGGTGCGGCCCCGAGGGTGCGGACGTGCGGGGAGTCCCACTGCGCGTCGAGCAGCCGGCCGCCGGCGTCGGCGAAGCGGGTGGCGAGGTCGGCGACGGCGACGCGCGCGGCGTCGGGGCGGCGGTGGAACATCGAGTCGAGGCTCAGCACGGAACCGGTGACGATGCCGAAGACGCCGCCGACCAGCTCCTCCCCCTCCCAGACCTCGGCGCTGTGGGCCGCACCGAGCCGGTGCAGCCGGACCAACGCCTCCTGCAACCCGGCGGTGAGCCACGGGGGTTCGCGCCCCTCCGCACAGGCGGCGAGGACCTCCTCGAAGGCCCGGTCGGCGCTGGTCCACCAGCCGAGGCGGTTGCGGAGCAGCCGGGAGAGCTTGCGCCCGACGCGGACCTGCTCCGGGGCGATCACCGGGCGCGGGTCGGGCGACCACCAGCCGAGCGCGTACGGGTCCCGGTGGTCCGGTCCCGGCAGCAGGACGACGTCCCCCGCCGCCACCGCGTCCTCGTACCGGGCCTCGTTGAAGGCGCTCGCGTAGTCGTCGGCGGCGGGCAGCGGGAACAGCCCGCGCCGGTACGCCGCCAGCAGCACGTCCGGCTCCAGCGTGCCGCCGAACGCCGCAGGCCCGTCGGCGGGCGCCCGCGCGACGTCCACGGCGTCGAACAGGCCCGCCGCCGAGGGGGGTTCGGTCGCCCGCCCGCCGTCCGGCGCCGTCACCTCATCGCTCCCAGCGGCGGGACGAGGAAGCCCTCGGCGGTCAGCTGCGTCAGGTAGAGGTCCAGCAGTTCGCCGTCCACGGCGGGCAGTTGGATGCCGCTGCCGGCGAGGGCGTGGTCGGTGTTGGCCCGGTCGAAGAGCGGGAACGTCGGGCGGAAGTACATCTCGCTGATGGACAGTTCGGTGCCCGGCGCGCGGTCGACGAAGAGCGGCACGAACGGGGTCACCGGGTGGGTGGGGTGGCCGGCGGCGAACCGGATCAGCCCCTGGACCCACTCGCCGTAGGGCACCTCGTCCACCGGGTAGCCGCGCGCGCGGAGCCGGTCGGCGAGGTCGGCGAGGCCCGCGGGCCGCGGTGACGTGATGTGGTAGACCTCGCCGTTGGCGGGGGCGTGGGCGACGATGTGGGCGACGGCGCGGCTGAACCGGTCGGCGGGGACGAAGTCGAGCGGCAGCCGGACGTCCGGGTAACTCCCGCTCTCCGCAATGTACTTGATCAGCGCGCAGAGCTCGGTGCCGGTGTTCATCACGCCCCCGGCGAGGTCCCCGGTGACGTCGTTGGTGCGCATCACCGTGACCGGCAGCCCGGCCGCCGCCGCGTTGTGCAGCAGCTGCTCGGCCACCCACTTGCTCTCCACGTAGCCGACGGCGAGCTTCTCGGGGTGGGCGAGCGGAGTCCGTTCGGTCACCTCGCGGACGCCGGCCGCGCCGAACCCGGCGAGCACCGCGAGGGTGGAGAGGTAGTGCACGGGTATGCCGCGCGAGTGCCCGGCGAGCCGGACCACCTCGCGGGTGCCGCCGACGTTGGGGCCGCGCAGCTGCTGGTACGGGTAGATGAAGTTGACCTGGCCGCCGAGGTGGTGGATGGCGTCGAGGCTGTCCGCCAGCTCCTCGAACCGGTGCTGGGTCAGACCGAGCAGCGGCTCGGCGAGGTCGCCGACCAGCGGGACCACCCGGCGGTCGGCCAGGTCGTGCCGGAGGAACCGCTGCTGGGCCGCGCGGATGCGTTCCAGCGCGTGTTCCTCGTCCGGGGCCCGGACGAGGCAGTGGATGCGGGCCGCGGTGGTGTGCAGCAGCGTGTCGAGCAGGTGGGCGCCGCAGAAGCCGGTGGCGCCGGTGAGCAGGATCTCGGTGGGTTCGGCGCGGGAGGGCGCGGGGTGCCAGGACTGCCGGACGGGGGTGCTGAGCCGGGCCTCGGCGGTCCAGTCGACGGCGGCGCGGCCGGGAGCGGGCCCGTTGCCGGGGGCGTCCTCGCCCGCGCGGGCGGCCCGGGTGGCCGCGGCGAAGGCGCGCAGGGTGGCGTCCCGGAGCAGCGAGCGGGTGAGCCCGCGGATCCGGGTGACGTCGATGCCGAACATGATCCGGGCCCGGGCGATCATCTCCATGGCGAGCAGGGAGTTGCCGCCGAGGTCGAAGAAGTCGTCGTCGGGGCCGACCTGTTCGACGTCGAGGAGTTCGGACCAGAGGTGGCCGACGCCGACGTCGACGGCGTCGCCGGTACCGGTCCCGCTGCTCCCGTTGCCGCCGCTGCTGTCACCACCGCCGCTGCCGCCGCTCGCACCGCCCGCGCCGGGGCCGCTGCCGTTCCCGGCGGAGGCGCGCAGGCCGTCCGCGGCGCCGTCCGCCCCCTCGCCGTCCCGGCGCTGCAACTGCGGCCGGGTGTGCGGCAGTCGGCGCCGGTCGATCTTGCCCGCCGGGGTGAGGGGCATGGAGTCGAGCAGGACGAACTCGGCGGGGACCATGAAGTCGGGGAGCCGTGCGGCCAGGAAGGCGCGGATCTCCCGGCGCCGGGCCCGGGCGCCGGACGCGCCCCGGTCGCCGAGCGTGTAGTAGGCGGTGAGGACGTGGGCGCCGTCGTCGCCGTCGTCGGCGGCGACCCGGGCCTGTCGGACGTCCGGGTGGGAGGCGAGGACGGACTCGATCTCGGCGGGGTCGACGCGGTAGCCGCGGACCTTCACCTGGTCGTCGAAGCGGCCGAGGATCTCCAGCAGGCCGTCGGCCCGCCAGCGGCCCGCGTCACCGGTCCGGTACATCCGGTCGCCGGGGGCGGCCGCGTAGGGGTCGGGCAGGAAGGCCTCGGCGGTGAGCGCGGGCGACTTCCAGTAGCCGCGGGCGAGACCGGGACCGCCGAGGTAGATCTGGCCCTTCTCGCCGGGCCGGACCGGGCTGAGCCGGGCGTCCAGGACGTGCACCCGCACACCGGGCAGCGGTCTGCCGACCGGCACGGGCGCGTCGATGCCGCCGGGGTGCCGGTCCGAGGCGGAGCGCCGGTCGCCGGCGCGGTGCCGGTCCGGGGCGGGGTGGCCGTCCGGGGAAGACTGACCGTCCGCGGAGGGGTGACCGTCCGCGGAGGGATGGCCGTCCGGGGAGGGATGGCCGGCTCCCGGCGGGTGGAGGACGGACCCGTGGGTGCCGGCGGCCAGCACCTCGGGCGTGATCTCACAGAGGGTGGAGGTGACGGCCGCCTCGGTCACGCCGTAGGCGTTGACCAGCCGGACCCCGGGCAGCCGGTCCAGGCAGGTCCGGCAGTCGTCGGCGTGCACGGTGTCGCCGCCGACGACGATCAGCCGCAGCCCGTCGGGGGCGGGCCCGCCCTCGGGGAGCAGCGCGACCACGTGGTGCCAGTACGCGGGGGTGAGGTCGGCGACGGTGAGGCCCAGTTCGCCCATCCGGTGGACGAGTTCGGTGGGCGCCCAGGTGCGGGCGCCGCCGAGGACGAGGGTGGAGCCCGCGGCGAGGGCGGCGAAGACCTGTTCCAGCGAGGTGTCGAAGCCCAGGGCGGCGAGCTGCAGCACGCGGTCCCGGGAGGTGAGTCCGTAGGCGCGGACGACCCGGTCCAGGGTGAAGACCAGGGAACGGTGGGTGACCGGGACGCCCTTGGGGGTTCCGGTGGTACCGGAGGTGTAGATCAGGTAGGCGAGGTCCCCGGGCGCGGCCAAGTCCTCGGGCGCGGCCAGGTCCTCGGGCGGGGCCGGGTCCTCGGGCGGGGCCGGGTCGCCGGACGCGGCGCCGGCCGGTGCGACGGCGCCCGCCGGTGCGGTGGCGTCGGCACCGAGCACCTGCACCCCGGGGAAGGTCCGCCCCTCCTCCGCGACGACCACGTCCGCCCCGCAGTCCTCGACCAGCCGGGTCAGCCGCTGCTCGGGGTGGACCGGGTCCAGCGGCAGGAAGGCGCCGCCGGCCTTGAGGACGCCGAGCCAGGCCGTCACCAGGTCCGCGCCGCGTTCCAGGCAGACCGGGACGACCCGCTCCGCCCGTACGCCCCGGGCGCGCAGGGCGGCGGCCAGCCGGTCACTGCGGCGGTCGAGCTCACGGTAGGTGAGCGCGTCGCCGTCGTCGGTGAGGACGGCGAGGGCGTCGGGGGCGTGCGCGGCACGGGCCCGGAACATGCCGTGCACGGTTCCGGTGGATCCGGCGCGGCCCGGCGTGCGGGCCGCGGCCGGCCCGTCCGGATCCGCGCACTCCGACCCGGCGTGGGCCGGTCCCGCGCCGTCGGGTCCGGTGTGGGCCGCGCCGTGGCCGACCGGGCCGAGCCCGTCCGGGTGCCACTCGCGGTCCACGTAGTCGCGGCACTCGTCGCGCCGCGCGGGCCCGAACACGGTGCGCCATCCACTGGGTACCGTGAAGTCACCGGGCCAGATCGTATACTGACCGTCTTGATTGCAGAGCACGGCGTGACGCCCGGAGTTCGCCTCCGAACGCGCGCCCCGCGCGCTGTCTGCTGCATCATCCACCGGCTTGACCTCATGCTGTGGCGGCAGAATGCTGGGAGGTGCGACATTTCCGACTATACGCACTCACGGCTCATTTCAAACGTCCGACCGAACGCCGCTCGGACGCTCGTGAGCCCCTGCCCGAAAGGCCCCGAGACCCGCCGGACCCTCCGCCCGTCACCACGGGTGAACCGCTCACGGGCGGCCCGACCGCCCCGTCCTCGCCCGAACTCGCCCGCCCGACAGGCGGGGTGATGTCGTGGAGGAGGTAGCCTCGTTGACTCGTCGGCGACAACGCCTGATGGCCTGTTACCTGGTCTGGATGGTGCTGTTCACGGCCATCTACTACACCAACCCCTCGCAGCGGATCATCTGGTGGACGGGCATCGGCCTGGGCGGCGTCGCCGCCATCGTGGTCGGCGTCCGTCTCAACCGCCCGTCCCACGCGCTGTTCTGGTACCTGCTGGCACTCGCCAACCTCAGCTTCACGGCGGGCGAGGTCGTCCAGGTCATCCAGATGCAGTTCCTGCACCTCGGCAGCCCGTTCCCCTCCGTCGCCGACGGCTTCTACCTCGCCGAGTACCTGCTCTACGCGGCCGGCGTCCTGGGCTTCATCCGCTGGCGTACGGCACATCAGGACCGGGCCAGCCTGCTGGACGCGCTCATCCTCACCATGGGCCTGGCCCTGCTCGCCTGGATCTACCTGATCCTGCCGTACACCCGGAACCCGGACCTCGGCTGGTTCCAGAAGGCCGTCGCCATCGCCTACCCGCTCGGCGACGTGGTCGTCCTCGCGCTGCTGCTGCGGCTGGTGGTGCCGCGCGGCGGGTTCAGCCGCTCGCTCCAGCTGCTCGCCATCGGCACCGTCGGCCTGTTGGCCGCCGACGTCGCCTACGGCCTGATCCTGCTGCACGGCGAGTGGCACATCGGCACCCCCGTCGACCTCGGCTGGGCGGCCTTCTACACCGCCTGGGGCGCGGCCGCGCTCCACCCGTCCATGGTCGAACTGACCAGACCCATCCCCAGCCAGCAGCCCGACCTCAGCCCCGGCCGGCTCGCCCTGCTCACCCTCGCCTCCCTGATCGCGCCGACCATCCTGATCGTCGAGTCGGTCCTCGGAAACACCAGCAACGCCGGGGTGATCGGCGCCTTCTCCGCCGTCCTCTACCTGCTCGTGCTGGCCCGGCTGGCCGTCGTGGTCCGCGCCCGCAGGCAGGCCGTCGCGCGGGAACGCGCCCTGCGCGAGGCCGGATCCTCGCTCACCGCGGCGGTCACCGTCGAGGAGGTCGCCGACGCCGTCCAGGCCGCCGCCTCGACCCTGATGCCCACGGAGGACGGTCACGTCGCGCTGCTCGCCGTCACCGAGGGCGGCATGCTGCACGTCCGGCACGCCCAACGCGGCTCCGGCCACCACCCGATCCGGGGCGGCGACTCCGACGAGGTGCTCGCCCTGGCCGCCTACCGGGAGACCAGACTGCTGCCCGTCGAGGCCGTCGGCGCCGGCCTCTCCGGCCGCCTCGACGGCATGCCCAACGCCCTGCTCTGCCCGCTCACCCTCGCCGAGCGCCCCTCCGGGGACCCGCTGATCGGCGCGCTCATCGTCACCGGCACCGAGCAGGAACTGACCAGCCTGTGGGGTTCGCTGGAGATCCTGGCCGCCCAGGCCGCCCTCGCCGTCGAGCGCGTCACGCTGAGCCAGGAGATCACCCGCCGCAACAGCGAGGCCTACTTCCGCACGCTGGTGCAGAGCGCCAGCGACGTCATCCTGATCCTCAACGCCGACGACTCCGTCCGCTACGCCTCGTCCTCCTCCGCCGAGCGGGTCCTCGGCTATCCCGACCTCAACGGCACCCTGATCACCGAGCTCGTCCCGCCCGAGGACAGCCGGGCCGTCGGCGGCGCGCTGGCCCGGATGCGCGGCCCGGACGGCGCCGGCAGCCGGTCCGGCGGCGACACGCAGCGTGAGCACTGGCGTCTGCTGCGCTCCGACCGCACCCTGATCGAGGCCGAGGTCCGCTGCAACGACCTGCGCGACGACCCGACCGTCGGCGGCCTGGTGCTCACCCTGCGCGACGTCACCGACCAGCGGCAGATGGAGCGCGAACTCACCCACCGCGCCTTCCACGACTCGCTCACCGGCCTGGCCAACCGCGTCCTCTTCCTGGACCGGGTCGGCCACGCGCTCTCCCGCGGCGAACGCAGCGGCGCCGTCACCGGCGTGCTCTTCATCGACCTGGACGACTTCAAGATGGTCAACGACACCCAGGGCCACGCGGTCGGTGACGAGCTGCTGGTCGCCGTCTCGCTGCGGGTCTCCACCGCGCTGCGCACCTCCGACACGGCGGCCCGGCTGGGCGGCGACGAGTTCGCGGTGCTGGTCGAGGACGCGGTGCGGACAGCCGACGTGGGCGGGATCGCGGACACCGTGCTGGCCGCCTTCTCGGAGCCGTTCAAGCTGAGCGCGGGCGCGGTCCGGGTGACGGCCAGTATCGGCGTGGCGACGACGGAGGACAGCGTGGACACCACCGAGCTGCTCAGCCACGCCGACCTGGCGCTGTACTCGGCGAAGGCGGCCGGCAAGCGGCAGTGGTGCCCGTACCAGCCCGCGTTGCAGGCCGGGATGGTGGAGCGGCACGAGCTGAACGAGAACCTGGACACCGCGATCGCCGAGTCCGCGTTCCGGCTGTACTACCAGCCGATCGTCGACCTGGCGACCGGCGACCTCGTCGCCTTCGAGGCGCTCGTGCGGTGGCCGCACGACCGGCGCGGCATGGTCCTGCCCGACGAGTTCATCGCCCTCGCCGAGGAGAGCGGCCAGATCGTGCCGCTCGGAGCCTGGGTCCTGGAACGCGCCGCCCAGGAGGCCGCCGTCTGGCACCGGCAGAGCACCGCCGTGCGCGCCGCCGCGGGCCGGCCGCCGCTGCGGGTCAACGTCAACGTCTCCGCCCGGCAGTTCCGCGACGCCGGCTTCGTCGACGTGGTGCGCGGCGCCGTCCGGGCCTCCGGCATCCCGGCCGAGTCGCTGGTGCTGGAGCTCACCGAATCCGTGCTGATGCGCCGGGACGGGCGCGTCCACACCGACATGCGGACCCTGGCGGACCTGGGCGTCGGCATCGCCATCGACGACTTCGGCACCGGGTACTCGTCCCTGTCGTACCTGCGGGAGTTCCCGATCTCCATCCTCAAGATCGACAAGTCCTTCATCGACGGCCTCGGCCACTCCCCGCAGCAGTACGCGCTGGTCGAGGGCATCACCCGGATCGCCGACACCCTCGACGTGCAGGTCATCGCCGAGGGCATCGAGAACCCCGAGCAGCGCGACCTCCTCGCCGGGATGGGCTGCCCGCTCGGCCAGGGCTACCTCTTCGCCCACCCGCTCACCCCGGACCAGGCCCGCACCTTCATCGCCGAGTGGACGGCCGCCCCCGACGGACGGCCGGACAGCCGCCCGGCCCCGGCGTAGGCGGGTCCCGCCGCCGCTCCCGTTCCCGGCCCGGCAGTGGGCCGGGAACGGGAACGGGAAGGAGAAAGGGGAAGGGGGAAGGGGGCCGGAAGCGGATCAGGCGGGCCGGAAGGGCTCGGCCGTCGCGAGCAGCCGCTTCGGGAGGTACGGGGAGTCGACCCGGATCCGCCAGCCCCGGCGGCGGGCGTGGCACGCCAGACCCAGGACGGCGAGGTCGACCGCCGAGTCGCTGCTGTCCGCGCGATCCGCGACCCGGTAGTAGTCGCGGTGCACCTCCAGGGCGTCCACCAGGGCCAGGTTGAAGCTCTCCTCGTCCCCCTCGACCAGCTGCGAGAATAGGACGACGGGCGGCGGGAAGAAGCCCCAGTCCTTCCCCTGCTCGACCTCCGCCAGGGCCCGTTCCGTCGCCGGTACGGGGTCCTCGCCCCGGAGGTAGTCGTGCAGGGCCTCCGGGTAGGAGGCGAACGCCGACCGGGGCGCACCGTCCCGGAGTGCGACGGCGGGACCGGCGTGGACCAGCGGGGCGAGATCCTCGCGCGCGCCGGAGACCAGGGCGAGGGAGACGGCCTTGCACCAGCCCCAGGGACCCGCCTCGTCCCTGTCCAGGGTGGCGGGGTAGCGCAGCGTCCGGCCGTCGATCGCCACCTCCACCTCGGTGCCCGGCGCGGCGAGGGCGGTCCGGAACACCGTCGCCGCCATGCGGGAGGCCCGGCGCAGCCGGGCGATCTCGCCTTCCCCGACGTCGTCGGCCTGCGAGGCGCGGGCCTTGAAGAACATCTCCTCGTAGCGGGCCACGCTCGCCAGCCGCCAGACGGCGAGCGGCTTCCCGTCGACCGGGGTGAACGCCTCCTCGGCCTCCCGGGCGAGGAACGCCGCGCCGTCCGGGTGGACGGCCTGCGGCTCCCCCGGCCGCTCGACCCGCACCGGCCCGGCGGCCAGGGCGGCGACCGCGTCCGGGCGGCGGTCCCGGCCGAAGGGCCCGACCCGCGGGCCGGGCGTCTCGAACCCGGTGACCAGGGTGCGCGGGAGGTAGTCGGTGTCGACCGCCGGCCACCAGCCCGGACCCCGGTACGCGAGCGCGGCCAGGGCGAGCGGTACCAGCGGGAGGAGGCTGCCCGGCCGGGCGTGGACGGGGTTCGTCCGGCTCTGCCGGAGCAGCAGCCCGGTCAACCCGGCGTCGAACGCCGCCCGGTCCCCGGCGACCAGGGCGCGCAGCGTGACCAGGCCGACGGCGTGCGGCCGGTCGAGCAGGTCCTCGCCGCTCGCCTCCCCGCGCCCGCGGACGCGTTCCAGCGCCGCGTCGACGGCGGCGAGCCGCTCCTGCAGGCTCGGCGGGTAGGACGCGTCCTCGTCGTCCAGGACGCCGATGGCCTGGGCCAGGAGCCCGGTGGCGAGCTCGACGACGGGGTCACCGGCCGAGCCCGCGTCGAACTTCTGCCGGGCGAAGCAGAACGCCTCCCCGTGGTGGTGGGCCCGGTCCGAGAGGATCGCGAGGCAGAACGCGTCGAGCCACTCGTACGGGGCGACCCCGCTCGCACCGTCGTCGTCCTCGCCGGGTTCGTAGCTGATCCCGAAGTTCACGTAGTCGAGGAAGACCTGGAAGTCGACGTGCGGGAAGTACGCGGCGAACGCGACGGCTCCGGCGGCGGACTCGGTGGCGTCCTTCAGGACGGCCCTGGCCTCCGGGGTGTCCAGGGCGGGCCGCTCGGCCGAGAGGGCGCCCAGGTACTCGACGAACTCGTCCGCGAGGTACGTCCATTCCCGGGAGGCCATCCGGCCGGCCCGCGACATGGAGCGGACCTCACCTCCGATCCGGTTGGTGAAGTCCTCACGTGTCGTCGAAAGCAACGCCTCGCCCACCTGGTGACGCTCTATCCGCACAGCCCCGCTCCTTGCTCCTGACCTGCACGTCAGCCTACGGGCGCGGTCGGTCACCGCCTCGCGCGGGTCGGACCGCCCGGGTACCGCCCCTCCGGAGGGGCGCGGGGCGGCCGACGGGCGCTACGCCCGGCGGTAGGCGCCCGCGCGGGCGGCGGCCTCGGCGGCGTCGGCGGCGCGGTCGGCGGCGGCCTCGTCCAGCGGGTCGCCGGTGGTCAGCATCCGGTAGTAGAGCGGGGCGGAGACGGCCCGGACCACCTCGAACGGGTCGGTGTCGGGCGGCAGTTCGCCGCGCTCGACCGCGTCGGCCACGCACGGCGCCCACTCGGCGACCCGGACCAGGTAGAAGCGGTGCAGGGCCTCGGCCGCCGCCTCGTCACAGGTCGCCGCCACCAGGACGGCGCGGAACAGCGCGCCCTGGCGCGGGTCGGCGAGGGTGCGCGCGACGAGCCGGGCGTTGGCGCGGAGGTCGTCGCGGAGCGAGCCGGTGCGCGCGCGGGGCAGGGACTGCTCGGCCATGTCCGCGAGCAGGTCGGCCATCAGCGCGCCGGTGGAGCCCCAGCGGCGGTAGACCGTGGTCCGGCCGACCTCGGCCCGGCGGGCGAGGTCGCCGAGGTCGAGTCCGGCGAAGCCGACCTCGACGAGGGCGTCCTCGGCGGCCCGCAGGACGGCGGCCCGGACGCGGGCGGTGCGACCGCCGGGGCGCTGGGCGTCGGGGGCGGTGCCGGGGGCGGGGGCGTCGGGGGCGGTGCCGGGGGCGGGGGCGTCGGGAGTGGCGTTCTCCGGAGTCATTAACGGGATTCCTGTTCCGTTAGCGGCGGACACGGTGCTAGGGTCAGGACATCTTAACGGAACAAGAGTCCCGTTAACGGAGGGCGTGCAGTGCAGCCGCCCACCGGGACGGGGAGGGAGCACAGTCATGGAGTACCGCCAGCTCGGAGCGTCCGGCCTCAAGGTCCCCGCACTCTCGCTCGGCACCGGCACCTTCGGCGGCAGCGGCCCGCTGTTCGGCGCCTGGGGCACCACCGACGTCCAGGAGGCCCGCCGCCTGCTCGACATCGCGATCGACGCCGGCGTCACCCTGTTCGACACCGCCGACGTCTACTCGGACGGCGCCTCGGAGGAGGTGCTCGGCCAGGCGGTCAAGGGCCGTCGCGACCAGGTGCTGATCTCCACCAAGGCCGGCCTGCCCACCGGCGACGGCCCCAACGACGCCGGCACCTCGCGCGCCCGCCTGATCACCTCCGTCGACGCCGCCCTGCGCCGCCTCGGCACCGACTACCTCGACCTCTTCCAGCTGCACGCCTTCGACGCCGCCACCCCGGTCGAGGAGGTGCTCGCCACCCTGGACGACCTGGTCCGCGCCGGGAAGATCCGCTACACCGGCGTCTCCAACTTCTCCGGCTGGCAGCTGATGAAGTCGCTCGCCGCCGCCGACGCGCACGGCCGCCCCCGCTACGCCGCCCACCAGGTCTACTACTCGCTGGTCGGTCGCGACTACGAGTGGGAGCTGATGCCGCTCGGCCACGACCAGGGCGTCGGCGCCCTGGTGTGGAGCCCGCTCGGCTGGGGCCGGCTCACCGGGAAGATCCGCCGGGGCACCCCGATCCCGGCCGGCAGCCGCCTGCACGACACCGCCGACTACGGCCCGCCGGTGGAGGACGAGCTGCTCCACGACGTCGTCGACGCGCTCGACTCCGTCGCGAAGGAGACCGGCCGCACCGTCCCCCAGGTGGCGATCAACTGGCTGCTGCGCCGCCCGACCGTCTCCTCGGTCATCATCGGGGCCCGCAACGAGGAGCAGCTGCGGCAGAACCTCGGCGCCGTCGGCTGGGAGCTGACGGTCGAGCAGATCGCCCGCCTGGACGCGACCAGCGGCCGCACCGCCCCGTACCCCTACTTCCCGTACCGCCGCCAGGAGGCCTTCGCCCGCCTGAACCCGCCCCTGGCGGGGTGACGGGGCATCCTCAAAACCGATTGCGGCAACGGCTGCGGGCACGGCAGAGTCGCCGACATGATCGAACTGCGTGCACTGACCTCCGACGACTGGCGGCTCTGGCGCGGACTGCGCCTCGCCGCCCTGGGCGAAGCGCCCTACGCCTTCGGCTCCACCCTGGCCGACTGGCAGGGCGAGGGCGACCGGGAGGAGCGCTGGCGCTCACGCCTGGAGATCCCCGGCGCCGTCGATCTGGTGGCGTTCGTCGACGGCGAGCCCGCCGGGATGGCGAGCGGCGTCCCGGGCGAGGACGCGGAGGGCAAGCCGGACCGGGCGAGCACCGAGCTGATCTCGATGTGGGTCGGCCCGGCGGCACGCGGCCGGGGAGTCGGCGAGCGGCTGATCGGCGAGATCGAGCTCTGGGCGGCGACACGGGGGTGCGCCGCCCTGAAGCTCGCCGTGATGCCCGACAACGAGCGGGCGATCGCCCTGTACGAGCGCGCCGGCTTCACCAGGACCGGCGAGGAGGGCGACCTCCTGCCGGACGGCGTCCGGCGCGAGCTCGTTCTGGCGAAGCCGGTGAGCGCGGGATGAGCGCGCTCACCGGCGGCCGGGCGCACCGGCCGCCGCAGGTCCAGGTCATCGACGTGGACCCGGTGGACGCCGACCACCTCGCCCTCGTCGTGCGCTGCCTGGCGCACACGCGCCTCGGCACGCGGTTCCACTGCACCGACCGGCGGGGGAACGCGGTCGAACTCGCCCTGGTGGAGATCCGGCGGAACCCCACGCTCACGGTCGACGAACTGGAGCCGCCGCACGGCGCCCGTCTCCTCCTCGCCGGCGCCGGCGCCGGGGCGCCCACCGGCCCGGACGGCGTCGACGTACGCGCCGGGGACGTCCTCCTCGGGACCTCGTCGGCCGCCTGACCGCCGCACCGGGCCGGCCCCGCGCTACCCGGCCGGGGCCGCCGGGTGGGGGTGGCCGAGGTGGGGGAAGGCGGGGAGCAGGTCGGTGTGCGGCGGGACGTGGTCCGAGGTGACCTTGCCCCCCGACACCATCGCCAGACGCGCCGAGGTCACGTCATCGGTGAGCGTGCGGCCGTTCGG
>NZ_JBEXNT010000019.1:0-64858 GCF_040611255.1 Kitasatospora sp. NPDC002965
GGGCGGGGCCCCCCCGCGGGGCGGCCGCGTTTCTGGCCGGGGGGGGGGGGTAACACCCCCCCCCGGCCCGCGTCACGAACGAGTCGCCAAGATCTCACCTGCCGGACAGCTCGGGGGGCTACCCATCGCCGGGGGCGCACGGCACACTTCTACGCGCGTACCTCTACGCGCGTCACAGAGCCTGTGGGCCGCTACCGTCGGCCGTCGTCGGCCCTTGTTGACGATCCGTTTCGCAGTCCCCACCGGGAGAGTCGTCCATGCCCCTGAACCGCCGTGACTTCGTCGCCCGGTCCGCCGCCACCGCCGCGGGCGCCGCGCTGGCCGGCAGCGCCGGCCTGGCCGCCGCCTCCCCGGCCGCGGCCGCCGGTCCGGAGGACGCCCGCGCCAAGAGCCGGAACAAGCGGCAGGCCTTCACCGTCATGGGCACCACCGACCTGCACGGCCGGGTGCTCAACTGGGACTACTTCACCGACGCGGTCTACGCGGACAAGGCGCACAACGAGGTCGGCCTCGCCAAGATCTCCACGCTGGCCAAGCAGGTCCGCGAGGAGAAGGGCTGGGACCGCACCCTGCTGATCGACGCCGGCGACACCATCCAGGGCACCCAGCTGACCTACTACTACGCCCGGGTCGAGCCGATCGCCACCGAGGCCGACACCGCGCCCGAGCACCCGATGGCGCTCGCCATGAACACCATGGAGTACACCGCCGCCGCGCTCGGCAACCACGAGTTCAACTACGGCATCGACACCCTGCGCGCCTTCGAGGAGCAGCTCGACTTCCCGCTGCTCGGCGCCAACGCGCTGAACGCCCGCAACGACAAGCCGGCCTTCCCGCCGTACGTGATCCGCAAGCTGAAGCTGGGCAACGGCCCGGCCCTCAAGGTCGGCATCCTCGGCCTCACCAACCCGGGCATCGCGATCTGGGACAAGGCGAACGTCGCCGGCAGGATGACCTTCCCGGGCATCGTCGAGACCGCCAAGGTCTGGGTGCCCCGGCTGAAGGCGGCCGGCGCGGACGTCGTCGTCGTCGCCTGCCACTCCGGCATCGACGAGGCCACCTCCTACGGCGACCAGCTGCCGTGGGCGGAGAACGCCTCCGGCGCGCTCGCCGAGCAGGTGCCCGGCATCGACGCGATCCTGGTCGGCCACGCCCACAAGGAGATCCCGCAGCGGCTGATCGCCAACAAGGAGACCGGCAAGGCCGTCGTGCTCTCCGAGCCGCTCTGCTGGGGCCAGCGGCTGACCTGCTTCGACTTCGAGGTCGAGCTGGACAAGGGCGCCTGGAAGGTCGTCTCGCTCGCGGCCCGGGTGCTGAACTCCAACACCGTCCCGGAGGACCCGGAGATCGTCGACCTGATGACCGACCAGCACAGGAAGGTCGTCGAGTACGTCAACCAGGTCATCGGCACCGCCGCGATCGAGCTCTCGATCGCCGAGGCCCCGTTCCGGGACACGCCGATCATCGACCTCATCGGCCGGGTCCAGGCCGACGTGGTCCGTGCCGCACTGGCCGGCGGCCAGTACGCCAAGCTGCCGGTCCTCGCCCAGGCCGCGCCGTTCAACCGCACCGCCGTGATCCCGGCCGGCCAGGTCAAGCTGCGCGACGCCGCCGGCCTGTACATCTACGAGAACACCCTGGAGGCACGCGTCCTGACGGGGGCTCAGATCAAGGACTACCTGGAGTACTCGGCGAAGTACTACGCCCAGGTCGCCCCCGGCGCGCCGATCGACCGGGCCACCCTGACCAACGCGCAGAACACCCCGGACTACAACTACGACGCGGTGTACGGCGTCTCGTACGACATCGACATCGCCCAGCCGGCCGGCTCCCGGATCGTCGGCCTCAGCTTCGAGGGCAAGCCGATCGACCCGCAGGCGCAGTTCGTCCTCGCGGTCAACAACTACCGCGCCAACGGCGGCGGCAACTTCCCGCACGTCGCGGCCGCCCAGAAGCTGTGGGCCAACTCCGACGAGATCCGCAACGCGATGATCGGGTGGGTGAAGGAGAAGGGCGTCATCGACCCGGCGGACTTCCACACCGCGTCGTGGCGCCTGGTCCGCGCCGGCCAGCCGGTCTTCTAGGCCGGACCCTCCTGCGGACCCCTTTCGCGGACCCTCCCACGGGAGGACCGGCGGACCGCCGCGCCGCCGCGCCGTCGCGTCCGCCGTACGCGTCGAAGGGACAGCCCCGGGGCCCTCGCCCCGGGGCTGTTCCCGTCCGTGCCGCCCGCCGTTAGCCTGTCGGCATGCGCATCATCGCCAGCTGGCCGCTGGACGGCGAGCCCCCGGCCACCGTGCCGGCCGAGTTCCGCGAGCCCTGCACCCTGGTGGGGCGGGACCTGCTGCGCACGCTCGCCGACCGCGAGCTGCCACCGGGCGTCCGCTGGGAGCTCGCGGAGGAGCACTACTCCGGCTTCCTGCTGGGGCTGGGCGCACAGCACCCGCTGTTCACCCACGACACGGACCCCTACCTCCCGCCCGGCCCGCTGACCGCGTACGTGGCGGAGCAGGTCCAGGACCACCTGGCCGGTTACGAGTTCGTCCAGTGGCCGCCCTGCCCGGGGCACACCCACCTGCTGGAACCGGCCGCCGGCGGACCGGACGGGACGGCCTGGTGGCACTGCCGGACATCCCGGGCCGCCGTCATCAGGGTCGGCGAACTGCCCCCCGGCTAGCGGGCGTTCACTCCCCCCGTTCGGCTCGACTCCCCCAGCCGGGTCAACTCCCCCATCGCCGAACGTTCCAGGGCCGCCAGCTCCCGCAGCAGCGCGCCCGCCTCGACCAGCTGCGCCGCCTCGCCGGAGGTGCCGGCGGCGGCCACCAGCCGGGCCACCTCCGTCCAACCCCGCGCCGCCTCCGCGTACTTCGCGTGGGCGAGCCGGAGGCGCGGGTCGTCCAGGAGTTCCACGCACTCGCCGAGGAAGTCCCGGTAGAGGTTGCGGAACAGCGCGCCACCGGTACCGGCCAGCTCCATCATCCGGGCGGCCTGCGGCAGCCGGATCTCCGGCCGGTCGGCGCGTGCCTGCCAGCCCGGCACCAGCGCCGCCGCCTTGTCGACACCCCGGTGGCCGAGGTTGGCGATCGGTGGGTGGAGGAACGCGTCGGCGCAGGCGGTGAGCGCGGGCACCATCGCCTCCCGCACCAGCTTCTCCCGCGCCAACGGCCCCTGGAACGCGGCCGGTTCGCCCCGCAGGGCGAGCGTGAACGAGCGGTTCCGCGCCGTCATCGGCCCGCGCTCGGCACGCGCCGCGGCCAGCGAGGCGAGGCTGGTGGTGACGGCGCCGCCCTGCTGCTCGGTGTCGACCAGGTGCGCGTCCCGGCCGTCATGGCCGTACATCGCGACGACGTGCCCGCCGAAGTGGACCTTCGAGGTGAAGTACTCCAGCTGGTAGCTGTCCACCTGGAGCCCGACCGGCCGGCCGGCGTCGAGTTCGGCGGCCACGTTCTCCCAGGCCCGGCGCGCGGATCCGGTCTCCTTGACCACGAGCTCCAGCCCGAGGCGCCCGGCCAGGTTCCGGGTCAGTTCGAACGGCTTGACCCGGCCGCCGAGGAACGGGAAGTCCAGGCCCTTGCCGTCCCAGTAGACGAACGACAGCCCGGCCCCGAGCCCGAACAGCATCGGTTCGGACAGGTCCAGGCCCTCGTGGCGCAGCAGCACCCCCAGGGCGGTCGTCTCGCAGTGCTTCGCCCCGCGCGGCTCCGTCATGTCGCGTCCTCCTCGACCCGTACGACCAACCTGGTCATCCATTCCTCGTCCGGCGCCTCACCGGGGCCGACCAGGTACGCCTCCCGGACCGGGGGCACCGGGCGCAGCCCGCGCTCGTGCACGGCGGAGAGCAGCGCGTGGTAGGCGAGCGGCAGTCGGGAGTACGGGCCGTGGTGCACGGTCTCGACGACCGGCCCGCCGGGCAGCACCTCGTACGCGAGGCCCCGCTCCAGCCGTCCGCCCTCCGGTGACTCCTCCGGCGCCCCGGCCTGCGTCCCGACCGGCGTCCCGACGCCTTCCGTCGCCGGTAGTGCCGTCTCCACTTCCGCCCCGACGGCGATCCGCATCCCGTCCCCCAGGTCCAGCGGGAACAGGCCCCAGAGCGGGGGGCTCCACCGCAGGTCACCCGGTCCGCCCGGACCGGCGAGACCGGCCAGCAGCAGCCCGACGCACGCGCCGACCCGTTCCCCCAGCTCCGCCGGCCCGGCGGTCGCCCGGACCACCGCGAGCCGCCGGTCCGGCTCCCGCCCGCGGACGACCTCGTAGCCGGGCAGACCGCCGCCGTCGGCGAGACGTTCCAGCAGGTCCAGCCGGGCCCGGTCGCGGGTGATCCGTTCGGCGACGCGGTCGCGTTCGGCGCGCAGCAGGCGCGCGCGGTCGGGAGGCTCGGCGCAGAGGGTGGCGGCGATCACCGCCAGCGGGAGGTCGAGTTCGCGCAGCAGCACGATGGTGAGGGCGTCGCGGGCCTGCCCGGGCGCGTAGTAGCGGTAGCCGGTGGCGGCGTCGACCCGGGCGGGGGCCAGCAGGCCGGTCTCGTCGTAGTGGCGGAGCTGTTTGACGCTCAGACGGCAGAGCCGGGCGAAGCGCCCGATGGTGAGGAGTTCGTCGTGGTCTGGCACTCCGCCATCGTGGACCCTCCCTCCGGGGGAGAGTCCACTTCGGCGGGGCCGCCCGAGCGGACGGCCTGGGCCGTCCGGACGGGCCCAGGCGGCCGGCCGGCGAGACGCCGGGACATCTTCCGGAGACAGCAGGATATTCATCCGCGCTCACGGCCTTCCTACTGTTGGAGCCGTCACCAGCGGTCACCCCGGCAGAGAAGGAACAGTCCCATGCGCGCAGTCATCCAGAAGTCCGTCGGCGGCCCGGAGGTCCTGGAGGTAGTCGAGATCGACCGTCCCTCCCCGCTCGGCGCCGAGGTCCTCGTCCGGGTCCACGCCAGCGGCGTCAACCCGGTGGACGCGGCGGTCCGTTCGGGCAACTACCCGCTGCTCGGCGAGCCGCCGTTCGGGGTCGGTTGGGACATCTCGGGCGTGGTCGAGGCGGTCGGCCCGGGCGCCCGTTTCAAGCCGGGCGACGAGGTGTTCGGGCTGCCGTTCTTCCCGCGGGCCGCCACCGGCTACGCCGAGTACGTGGCGGTCCCGTCCCGCCAGGTGGCCCGCAAGCCCGCCTCGCTGGACCACGTGCAGGCGGCGGCCCTGCCGCTGGCGGCGCTGACCGCCTGGCAGGGCCTGGTGGACGCGGCGCGGCTCTCCGAGGGCGAGCGGGTGCTGATCCACCGTGCGGCGGGCGGCGTCGGCCACCTCGCCGTCCAGATCGCCAAGGCCCGGGGCGCCCACGTGATCGCGCTGGCGAGCGAGCCGAAGCACGCGTTCGTGCGCGGACTCGGCGCCGACGAGGTGATCGACTACCGGGCCGACGGCTACCTGGAGGCGGTCGGCGAGGTCGACGTGGTCTTCGACTCCTCCTCGCAGGGCACCGCCTCACTGCGGGTGCTGCGGCCGGGCGGCGTGCTCGTCTCGATCATGGAGCACTGGAACACCGCGCTCGCCGCCGAGGTGGAGGCCGCCGGGCGCCGGTTCGCGGGCATCTCGGTGGAGCCGGACTACGCCTCGCTGGAGGCGATCGCCAAGCTGGTCGACGAGGGCCGGGTCCGGCCGCACATCGCCGACACCTTCCCGCTGGAGGAGGCGGGCAAGGCCCACGAGCTGATCGCCTCGGGGCGGACCCAGGGCAAGATCGTCCTCACCGTCGCCTGAGCCCGGGCTTCTAGGCTGCGGACATGCGTCACCTGACCGGGGAGAACACGTGGACATCCTGACCGAGGCGTTGAGCTCGATGCGGACGGGGCAGCCCACCTCCGTCCGCACCGAGGGGCGGGCGCCCTGGGGGCTGCGTCTTCCCCCGGTCGCGGGCGCCGGGTTCCACGTGGTGCTGTACGGAACGTGCTGGCTGGTCCCGCTGGACGACGCCCCCGGGCTGGCGCCGGTCGCGCTCAGCCCGGGGGACGTGGTCTTCCTGCGGGACGGTCGCGGCCACATCCTCGCCGACCACCCGGACACCCCGGCCGTCCCGGAACAGCCGGACCAGTTCCGGCCGAGCCTGCCGATCGGCACGGTCTCCATCGGCGGCGACGGGCCGCGCACCAGCCTGCTGTGCGGCAACTACCACCTGGACCAGGGGCGCCCACACCCCTTGGTGCGCCAGCTGCCGGAGATCATCCACCTGCCGACCCGGCACGGCCGGCACCCCGAACTCAGCGCGGCCGTGCAGCTGTTGGGCGCCGAGCTGGAGAACCCCAGGATCGGCTCGACCGGCATCGTCCCGGCCCTGATCGACTCGTTGCTCCTCTACATCCTGCGGGCGTGGTTCGAGGACCGGCCTGCGGCGACGGCCGCCGGCTGGGCGGCGGCCCTCGGCGACGCGGCCGTCGCCCCGGCGCTCACCGCCATCCACGAGGCGCCGTCCACCGCGTGGACGGTGGAGTCCCTGGCGGGCCGCGTGGGCCTCTCCCGGGCGGCCTTCGCCCGCCGCTTCACCAACCTCGTCGGCGAGCCGCCCATGGCCTACCTCACCCGGTGGCGGATGACCACGGCCGCCCGGCTGCTGCGCGAGTCCGAGGCCCCGCTCACCACCGTCGCCGCCCAGACCGGCTACGGCTCGGAGTACGCCTTCGCCAAGGCGTTCAAGCGCGAGTACGGGCAGGCCCCCGGCGGCTACCGCCGCGAGGCCCGCACGGCGTAGGGCCTGCCCGCCGGGCCCCCGCCGGGCGCGCCGGGCGCGCCGGAGCGGGGGTGGCGGCCTCCCGCCCGGGCACCGCAGTCCCCCCGCGCGCCCGGACGGCGCGGCTCGGCGGACGGTGCGGCTCGGCGAACGGCGCGGCTCAGACCCTGCCGAACAGCTCGATGTACTGCGCGGTGAACAGGTCGCCGCCCTTGTACTGGGCGACCGTGGCCGCCGGGGCGAAGAACGGCCCGTCGGGTCCGGGCAGCTGGCCGACACCGCCCCGCGGGCCGAGCGGCACCAGCATCGCCGCGTGGGACAGCGGCTGGTAGACCGCCTCGGCCGGCTCGCCCTTCAGCTGGGCGAGGATGTTCCGCGCCACCACCTCGGCGTGCCGGCCCGCGTTGCCCGCCATCTTGGGCTCGGCGACGTCGGTGAGGTCGCCGACCGCGTACACGTGCGGGTGGCCTTCGACGGCGAGGGTCTCGCCGACCCGGACCTGGCCGAGCTCGGTGCGCTCCAGCAGCAGGCCGTCGGCGAGGTAGTCGCTGTTGACCCGCACGCCGTACGCGCGGAACCAGATGTCGGCGGTGATCTCCGCGCCGTCCGTGGTGGCGACGGTGAACTCCCCGGCCCGGCCCGGTTCGGTGGCGGGCTGCCCGGCGAGGCCGGTGCCCAGGCGAAGCCGCACGCCCAGCTCGTCCAGCTGCCGGTGCAGGTCCTCGCGCACCTCGGGCAGGAAGGCCGGGAGCAGCCGGTCGGCCGGGTCGAGGACGGTGACGTCCTTCGTCGGCCAGACCTCCTTGATCTCGCCGGCGAGCTCCAGCCCGACCGGTCCGGCGCCGACGATCAGGACCCGGGCGGCGCCGGCCAGTTCCTTGTGTGTCCCGTGGAGGTGCTCCAGCGCCTCGCCGGCGGAGTCGGCGGTGGGCTTGGCCGGGTAGGCGTAGGTCGAGCCGGTGGCGAGCACCAGGTAGTCGGCCTCGACGCGTCGGCCGGAGGCCAGGGTGACGCCGCCGGGGTCCACCGAGGCGGCGCGGTCGCGGATCACCTCGCCCCGGGCGAGCAGCGTGTCGTACGGGAAGAAGATGTTGCCCGCCCAGTCGGGCCGGACGAGCGCCCGCAGCGACCCGACGGCGTTGACGAAGGCGTCGCGCGGGTCGATCAGGACGACGTCGGCCTCGGCGTCGAGCGCCTTGGCCACCGCGGTTCCCCCGTACCCTCCGCCGACCACTACAACGGTACGACTCATGTCCCTTGCCCCCAAGCAGAAAAGAGTTGCAGTTCGCTCCACGAACATATTAGTTCGTTTCGCGAACTGCAACCCCTTCCGGCGAAGAGCCGGGCCTCAGCACGTGTGGCCGGCGCACCCCCCGACGCCTACGCCCGACTCTCCGAAGACCGCGGGCACCTTGTTGTCCAGCACCACCCGGCCGAGCAGGTCGGTGAGCACCTCCCGCTCGCCGGGGGCCAGGCCGTCCGGCAGCGCCTCGATCCGGCGGCAGGTCTCGGTGTGGAACTCCTCGGCCAGCGCGGCGCCCTCGGGCGTCAGCGCGACCCGCACCGCGCGCGCGTCCTCCGCGCAGCTCTCCCGTCGCACCAGACCGTTGCGCTCGGTGCGGTCGACCAGGCCGGTGAGGCTCGACTTGGCCAGCCGCAGGACCGACCCGAGCTCACCCATCACGAACGACCGCGCCATCAGCACGCAGAGCAGCTGACCCTGCTGCGGCGTGATCCCGTGGTCCCGCGCGGACTCCGTGTACACCGTGTCCACCAGGAACGCCGTCCGCACCAGCGCCCCCACGATCCCGATCCGGTCGTCATCACTCTTGTCCACCCGCCCAGACTAGCAGTCGGGCACCTTACAATTCGCGGTACGAACTATCTGGGACGCAGCCCGCCGCGGTGCGAGAATGACCGCACGACCGGAGTCCGCGCCGCCGAACGGCACGCCCGGTTGCCGGCCTACGCGCAGAGCCTCGCCCCTCCGCCGGGGTGGAGGATCGAGGTCTCCGGCGACGAGATCATCATGACGGCCGGCCGTCCGTGATCCACCAGCGGAACCTGCTGCTCGTCCGCCGCCGGTCCGGCGCCCGCCGCCCCGCCGATCTGATGCCCGGCGAGAACACCGACCTCGCCTCGCCCCGCACCGGCGAGCTCCGCAGTCCCGGCCTCACCCACATCCCGATCGCCACCGTCGAGCCGGGCGGCAGCCAGGTGCCCGCCGAACCGCTCCGCCACCCGTCGTCCTGACGGCCGCGAGGCCGGGACCGCCGCCCTACCGCTTCTCGCCGACGCCCGCCCAGATGCCCACCTGGGAGTCGGTGGACTGCTCGGGCCCGTCGGGGCGCCAGAGCGGCGCGGTGACCAGGCCGGGCTCGGCCAGGTCCAGGCCGTCGAAGAAGCGCAGCACCTGCGCGCGGCTGCGCATGGTCAGCTGTGCGGTGGCGCTGCGGTAGACGGCCGGGCCGCGGGAGGCGTCGACGTCGGGGGTGAAGTCGAGGGTGCCGTGCGAGAGGACGAGGCGGCTGCCGGCCGGCAGCGCGTCCACGAGGGTGCGCACGATCCCGTACGGGTCGCGCTCCTCGTCGACGAAGTGCAGCACCGCGACGAGCAGCAGACCGACCGGCTCCCCGGAGTCGAGCGCCCTGCGCACCTCGGGGGCCGCCAGGATCGCCGCGGGGTCACGCAGGTCGGCCTGGACCACGGAGGTGCTCCCGGCGGCGGTTCCGCTCAGCAGGGCGCGCCCGTGGACCAGCACGATCGGATCGTTGTCCAGGTAGACCACCCGCGCGTCGGGGTTCACCGCCTGGGCGATCTCGTGCGTGTTGCCGGCGCTCGGGATCCCGGTGCCGACGTCGACGAACTGCCGGATGCCCTCGGTGGCGAGCTGTCGCACGGCGCGGCCGAGGAAGGCCCGGTTGGCGACGGCGCTGATCCGCACCAGCGGGCTGATCGCGAGGACCTTCTCCGCGGCCGCGCGGTCGGCGGGGAAGTTGTCCTTGCCCCCGAGGTAGTAGTCGTACATCCGGGCGGGGTGCGGGATCTCCGGACGGAGGTCGGTGGGCGGGCGGGCCTCGTCGCCCTCACCGCCGACGAGCCAGTCCCGGCCGATCTCCTGATAGTCGGTCATCCCCGATACCCCCTGGGTCCGTTCCGGTCATATGCCGGGCAGCATAGGGCATCTGCCGTACACCTACGGAAACAAGGTGGAACCCGGCCGTCCGCCCGCAACGGCGGGGGGACGGCCGGACCCGTACGGCCGCACCGGCCGCGGCGCCTCAGAACGGGAAGCGGCTGCGTCCGTGCTGGATCGAGATCCACTTCACCGTGGTGAACGCGTCGACCGTGGACTCGCCGTTCAGCCGGCCGACGCCCGAGTTCTTCTCCCCGCCGAAGGGCACGATCGCCTCGTCCGCGATCGTGCCGTCGTTGACGTGGATCATGCCGGTCTCGATCCGCTGCGCCACCCGCACGCCGCGCTCGACGTCGGCGGTGTGCACCGCGCCGCTGAGCCCGAACGGGGTGTCGTTGGCGATCCGCACCGCCTCGTCCTCGCCGTCGAACGGCACCACCAGCACCACCGGCCCGAACAGTTCGCGCCGCAGGATCGGCGCGTCGGCCGGCAGGTCGCCGAGGACGACCGGGTCCATCAGGCTGCCGTTGGTCTCGCCGCGCAGCAGCGCCGTGGCGCCGGCGGCGAGCGCCTGGTCGACCTCGGCCCCGATGGCGGCGGCCTGGACGGGGTTGATCAGCGGGCCGATCTGGGTGGCCGGGTCCTTGGGGTCGCCGACCTTCAGGCCGGCGACCTTGGCGACGAACCTGGCGGTGAACTCCTCCGCCACGCTGCGGTCGACGAGGATCCGGTTGGCGGCCATGCAGACCTGGCCCTGGTGGGCGAAGCGGCTGAACACGGCGGCGGCGACCGCGTAGTCGAGGTCGGCGTCGTCCAGCACGATCAGCGCGCTGTTGCCGCCCAGCTCCAGCACGGTCCGCTTGAAGTGCGAGGCGGCGACGGTGGCGACGTGCCGGCCGACCTTGTCGGAGCCGGTGAAGGAGATCACCTTCGGCACCGGGTGCTCGATGAACGCGTCGCCGATCTCGGCGATGTCCGTGACCACGACGTTGAACAGGCCGGCCGGCAGGCCCGCCTCCTCGAAGATCTTGGCGAGCAGGGTGCCGCCGACCACCGGGGTCTCCTGGTGCGGCTTGAGCACCACGCCGTTGCCGAGCGCCAGCGCGGGCGCCACGGCCTTGATCGAGAGGAACAGCGGGAAGTTGAACGGGCTGATCACGCCGACCACGCCGACCGGCAGGCGGTAGAGCCGGTTCTCCTTGCCGTCGACCGGCGAGGGCAGCAGCCGGCCCTCGGCGCGCAGCGCCAGCTGCATCGCCTCGCGCAGCATGTCCTTGGTGAGGGCGAGTTCGAAGCCGGCCTTGAGCGCGGTGCCGCCGAGCTCGACCATGATGGCCTCGGTGATCTCCTGCTCGCGCTCCTCGACGATCCGCAGCGCGCGCTCGAAGACCAGCCGGCGGGCGTACGGGTTGGTGGCCGCCCACTCCTTCTGCGCCCGTTCGGCGGCCCGGTACGCCTGGTCGACCTCGTCGACGGTGGCGACCGTGACGGTGGCGATCTTGTCACCGGTGAACGGGTCGACGTCGACGATGTCCCAGGAGCCGCTGCCATTGCGCCACTCGCCGTCGATGTACTGCAGCGCCAACTCGGAAAGGTACGACATCTAAGTCCCTCTCGTGCCGATTCGTGAACGCCCGCGAGCAGTTCGCGATCAGATCTGATCGAGGCTCATCGTACTGAGCGTCTACAGCTCTTGGCGTACGGAGCGAAGAAGTTCCCGTGTCCGGTCGGGGGAGAGACTGTCGGCCAGCAGGCCGTCCATCGCACCGGCGTACTCGGCCACCTCGGCCGGCTTGTCCAGGTAGAGCGCGGTGGTGAACTGCTCCAGGTAGACGATGTCGGGGAGGTCCTGGTCGTCGAAGGTCAGCACGGAGAACGCGCCGCCCTCCGCCCGCAGGCCGCCGAACCCCAGCGGCATCACCTGGAGCACCACGTTGGGCAGTTCGGTCAGCTCCAGCAGCCGGTCGACCTGGGCCCGCATCAGCTCCGGCCCGCCCCACGGGCGGCGCAGCACGGCCTCGTCCAGCACCGCGAGCAGCCGGGGCGACTGCTCGGCGGTCAGCACCGCCTGCCGCTTGAGCCGCACCTCCACCCGGCGCTCGATCTCCTCCGCCTCGGTGACGTGCCCACCGTGGGTGATCACCGCCCGCGCGTAGTCGGCGGTCTGCAGCAGCCCGTGCACGAACTGGACCTCGTAGCTGCGGATCAGGGTGGCCGCCTCCTCCAGCCCCAGGTAGTTCTGGAACCAGCCCGGCAGGACGTCCCCGTACCCCTGCCACCAGGAGGTGGCGTTGGCGGCGCGGACCAGCCCCAGTACCGAGGCCCGTTCCTGCTCCGCCTCGACGCCGTACAGCGTCAGCAGGTCGGCG
Organism: Kitasatospora sp. NPDC002965; assembly: GCF_040611255.1. Taxonomy (NCBI): domain Bacteria; kingdom Bacillati; phylum Actinomycetota; class Actinomycetes; order Kitasatosporales; family Streptomycetaceae; genus Kitasatospora; species Kitasatospora sp. NPDC002965. The sequence continues at coordinate 12,214 of NZ_JBEXNT010000019.1, forward strand.
ACGTCGCGCTCCTTGAAGCCGACCCGGCCGAGCTCCATCCGGCTGATCTTCGACTCGGAGGCCCGGATCGAGTACCCGGCCTCCTCGCGGCTGACTCCCCTCGCCTCCCGGAGCCGGCGCAGCTGTGACCCCAGCAGCAGACGCCGCACCGTGGCACCGCCGCCCGCCTGAGTCGCACTCATCGCCTCAACCTCCGCACCTCGCGCAGCCCCCCGGCCGTCGGCCGCAGTCTTCCATCAGGGACCGACAAACAACAGTCCTCGGTACGCCCCCGCGAACAGCCCGCCCGACGCGGTCCCCGGTGACCCGGCCGCCGTCGGCTTCGTGCCCGGGGCCGACCTGCCGCCCGGACACGCGCGGTAGTTGTCCCGTAGCTGCTCGGATTGCACTCTAGCCGTCGGACGGCCCTCTGGACATCCCCGGATCCCGGTCACCGCAAGCGTTCCAGCCGCATCAGGGCGGGAACGGCGGCCAGGCTCAGGACGAGCAGGAAGATCCAGGGCAGCGCGGTGCCGTGGCCGAGGAGGAGGGTGAGGAGTCCGGGGGCGACGGCCTGGCCGAGGTTCCAGGAGAGCTGGTAGACGGCGAGGTAGCGGCCGCGGCGGGCCGGGTCGGCGAGCGAGACGGAGAGTTCCTCGGCGTAGGGGGTGGAGACGGTCTCGGCGAGGTTGTAGACGGCCATCGCCAGGTAGAGGCCGGCCAGGACGGCCCAGCCGGGGGCGGCGGCCACGGCGGCGAAGAGTCCGAAGGCGACGGCGTTGAGCAGCGCGCCGGCCGCCACCACCCGGGTCGGCCGGAACCGTTCCAGCCGGCGGGCGACGGCGCTCTGGGTGAGCACCACCTGGACGCCGTTGAGGACGAGCAGCGAGCCGGCCACCCAGGCCTCCCGGTGCAGGCCCTCGACCAGGTAGACGGCGAGCAGCATGCTGATGATCATCGAGCCGAAGACGAAGGTGAGGTTGACGGCCACCAGCAGCAGGTACCGCCGGTCCCGGAGCACCGCCCGGTAGCCGCCGCGCTCGCGGGCGGCGGGCGCCACGCCCCGGTCCGCCCCCGCGGCCCCGTCCGGGCCCCTCCCCGGCGCCGCAGCGGCCGCCGGGCGCCAGGAGGCCAGCATGACCGAGGCCAGGGCGAAGCTGACCGCGTTGAGCACCACCAGCGCCCGCAGCCCGCCCGTGCCGCCCCCGGCCACCAGGACGGCGCCCAGGGCCCCGCCGAGCCCCATCCCGGTGTTGCGCAGGGTCTGGACGAGCGCGAACCAGCGGGTCCGCTCGCCGTCGGCCGAGGCGAGCACCACCAGCCCGCTGCTGGACGTCCAGTAGCCGACGTGCCCGATCTGGGCCAGCAGGCAGACCAGCACGATCTGCCACAGCTGCCCGGCGACCAGGTAGCCCGCGAAGGCGACGGCGGAGAGCGCGTTGCCGCAGACGGCCGTGGTCCGGGCTCCGTAACGGTCGATCAGCGGGCCGACGACGATCGCGGTGGGCAGCGCCAGCAACCGGGCGGCGGAGACGGCGGCGCCGATCGCCGCCACGGTGAGGGAGGTGGTGCGGGCGAAGTAGACGAGGGTGAAGGCGAGGATCAGACCGGTGCCGAGACTGTCCACGAGGTGGGCGGCGATCAGCCGGTGGCGGCCGGTGGTGACGGGGAGTCCGAGGCGGTCCCGGAGTGCGACAGGCGCAACGGTGGTGGTCATGGGCCGAGCCTTTCGGCGATGATCGACCATGCCCAGGGATTCGACCCTGATCGAATCCTCGCCGCTCGCTCCCCGCTCCCCGCTCCCCGCTCCCCGCCGGAGGACCTCGTGCTCACCCTGGACTTCTCCGCCCAGGACGTCGCCGCCACCCGGTTCGCGTGCTCGCGCCTCCTGGAGGTGGTGACCAGCGTCCAGGTCCTCAAGGACCCGGGTGCCAAGGCCGTCCACCTGCCGTGGGTGCGCCGCACCCGCGAGCGGCTGGCCGCGGCCGGCGTCCGCTACGACCTGCTCTCCCAGCTCGTCCCGATGCCGGCCTGGCACCTGCCCGGCTTCCTCATCCCGATGCCGTCCGCCACCGCGCCCGACCTGGAGACCGAGCTGGCCCTCCTGGCCTCCACCACGCCCGCCGCCGTCCGCACCGGCCTCGCCCCGCTGGCCGAACCGCTGCCCCCGCTGGTCGCCGCGCTGCGGGCCGACCCCGGGGCCGGCATCGCCCGGCTGGTGGCCGAGGTCCGGGCGTACTGGGCGGTGGCCGTCGCGCCGTACTGGCCCCGGATCGAGCGGCTGGCGGAGGGCGAGATCCTGTACCGGGCGCGGCGGATGGCGGCGGCGGGACCGGCGGCGCTGTTCGAGGGGCTGCACCACAAGGTGAGCTGGCGGGACGGCCGGCTGACGCTGGCCCAGCGCCGCTACGACATCGAGGAGCGGCTGGACGCGGGCCGGGGGCTGGTGCTGGTGCCGTGCGCGTTCATCTGGCCCGGCATGGTCTGGCAGAGCGGGAACGCCGGCCAGCCCGGCCTGGTCTACCCGCCCCGGGGCGTGGCCACGCTCTGGGAGACCACCGGCCCCACCGTCCCCGAGGGGCTGGCCCGGGTCATCGGCCGCACCCGCGCCCGGCTGCTCGCCGAACTCGCCGCGCCCGCCTCCACCACCGAGCTGGCCGCCCGCACCGGCCTCTCCCCCGCCAACGTCTCCCACCACCTCACGGCCCTGCGCGGGGCCGGCCTCACCGCCCGGCACCGCACCGGCCGCACGGTGCTGTACGCCCGCACCGAGGCGTCCGAACTCCTGCTGGACGGCCGGTAGCCCACGCGACCACCGCGAAGGCCGGACCGCCGTACGACGGCCGGACCACCGCGCGGGGGCACCGCCGCCCGGGAACGCACAGCGGCGCCTGCCCTCTGACTGGTCGGGGAGAGGGCAGGCGCCAGGGACCGCGGTGGCCCGGCGACTCTGGCGGGATGCGGCTCGGTGCAACCCGGCGATGCGGCGCCGGGCGGTTCAGGGGTGCGTCAGACCACCAGCGGGCGGTCGGTCGGCCGGATCGGGGCGGGCAGCGGGGTCTTGCCGCCCAGGTACGTGTCCACGGCCGCGGCGGCCGAACGGCCCTCCGCGATGGCCCAGACGATCAGGGACTGGCCACGCCCGGCGTCGCCGCAGACGTACACGCCATCGACGTTGGTGGCGAAACGACCGTCACGGGCAACATTACCCCGTGCGTCGAGGTCCACGCCCAGCTGCTCGACCAGGCCGTTCTTCACGTCGGTGCCGGTGAAGCCCATGGCCAGGGTGACCAGCTGCGCCGGGAGGGCCCGCGCGCTGCCGGGAACCTGCTCGAACTTCCCGTTCCTGAACTCCACCTCGACGAGGTGCAGCTCCTGCACGTTGCCGTCCTCGTCGCCGCTGAAGTGGGTGGTGGAGACGGAGTAGATCCGCTCGCCGCCCTCCTCGTGCGCGGAGGTGACCTTGTAGGTCATCGGCATGGTCGGCCAGGGCTGGTTGCCGGGGCGGTCCTCGCCGGGCCGCGGCATGATCTCCAGCTGGGTGACGGAGGCCGCGCCCTGCCGGTGGGCGGTGCCGACACAGTCGGCGCCGGTGTCGCCGCCGCCGATGACGACGACGTGCTTGCCCTTGGCGCTGATCGGGGCCTCGACGAAGTCGCCCTCCTGTACCTTGTTGGCCAGCGGCAGGTACTCCATGGCCTGGTGGACGCCCTTGAGCTCGCGCCCGGGCACCGGCAGGTCACGGGCGGTGGTCGCACCGGCGGCGACGACGACGGCGTCGAAGCGCTCGCGCAGCTGCTGCCCGGTGATGTCCTCGCCCACGTGCACGCCGGTGCGGAACCGGGTGCCCTCCGCCCGCATCTGCTCGACGCGGCGGTTGATGTGGCGCTTCTCCATCTTGAACTCGGGGATGCCGTAGCGCAGCAGGCCGCCGATCCGGTCGGCCCGCTCGTACACCACGACGGTGTGCCCGGCCCGGGTGAGCTGCTGGGCGGCGGCCAGGCCGGCCGGCCCGGAGCCGACCACGGCGACCGTCTTGCCGGAGAGCCGCTCCGGGATCTGGGCGGTGACGCCGCCCCGGTCCCAGGCCTTGTCGATGATGGTGACCTCGACGTTCTTGATGGTCACCGCGTCCTGGTTGATGCCGAGGACGCACGCCGACTCGCACGGCGCCGGGCAGAGGCGACCGGTGAACTCCGGGAAGTTGTTGGTCGCGTGCAGACGCTCGATGGCACCGGACCACTCGTCCCGGTAGGCGAGGTCGTTCCACTCGGGGATGAGGTTCCCGAGCGGGCAGCCGTTGTGGCAGAACGGGATGCCGCAGTCCATGCAGCGGCCGGCCTGCTTGGTGATGATCGGCAGGAGGCTGCGTTCGACGTAGACCTCGTTCCAGTCCCGCAGACGGACGTCCACGGGACGGCGCTCGGCCAGCTGCTTGGGCGTGGTCAGGAAGCCCTTGGGGTCAGCCATGTGCCGCCTCCATCATCTTGCGAGTGGTCTCGGCCTCGGAGAGGCCGTCGCGCTCAGCGGCGTCCTTGGCGGCGAGCACTGCCTTGTAGTCGGTCGGCATGATCGTGGAGAAGCGGGAGACACCGCTGCCCCAGTCCGCCAGGAGCTCGGCGGCGACGGTGGAGCCGGTCTCCTCGTAGTGCTGCTGCACGGTCTCGCGCAGCCAGTCCCGGTCGGCGGCGGTGGGGGCCTCGATGCCCACCATGCCGTCGTTGACGTTGGCCGGCCGCAGGTCGAGCACGTAGGCGATGCCGCCGGACATGCCGGCCGCCAGGTTGCGCCCGGTCTCACCGAGGACGACGACCCGCCCGCCGGTCATGTACTCCAGGCCGTGGTCGCCCACGCCCTCGACGACCAGGGTGGCGCCCGAGTTGCGGACGGCGAACCGCTCGCCGGCCTTGCCGCGCAGGTGGATCCGGCCGCTGGTGGCGCCGTAGCCGATGGTGTTGCCGGCGATGACGTGGTTCTGCGCGTCGTTGCCGATGGCGGCGGCGTCGCGGGCCGGGCGGACCACGATCACACCGCCCGACAGGCCCTTGCCGACGTAGTCGTTGGCGTCGCCCTCCAGCCGGAGCGTGATGCCGCGGGGCACGAAGGCGCCGAAGGACTGGCCGGCCGAGCCGGTGAAGGTGACGTCGATGGTCCCCTCCGGCAGGCCCTCACCGCGGTACCGCTTGGTCACGTGGTGGCCGAGCATGGTGCCGACGGTCCGGTTGACGTTGCGGATCGGCAGCTGGATGCGGACGGCGTCGCCGTTCTCCAGGGCGTCCTGCGCCAGGTCGATCAGCTGGTTGTCGAGCGCCTTGTCGAGCGCGTGGTCCTGCGTGGTGGTGCGGTGGAGCGAGGCGCCCTCGGGCAGCGCGGGGACGTGGAAGAGCGGGGCCAGGTCGAGCCCGGCGGCCTTCCAGTGGTCGACCGCGGCCTGCGCGTTGATGTGCTCGGCGTGGCCGACGGCCTCCTCGATCGTGCGGAAGCCCAGCTCGGCCAGGATCTCCCGGACCTCCTCGGCGATGAACTCGAAGAAGTTGACCACGAACTCGGGCTTGCCGGAGAACCGCTCGCGGAGCACCGGGTTCTGGGTGGCGACGCCGACCGGGCAGGTGTCCAGGTGGCAGACGCGCATCATGATGCAGCCGGAGACGACCAGCGGGGCGGTCGCGAAGCCGAACTCCTCCGCGCCGAGCAGCGCGGCGATGACGACGTCGCGGCCGGTCTTCAGCTGGCCGTCGGTCTGGACGACGATGCGGTCGCGCAGACCGTTGAGCAGCAGGGTCTGCTGGGTCTCGGCGAGGCCGAGCTCCCAGGGACCACCGGCGTGCTTCAGCGAGGTGAGCGGCGAGGCGCCGGTGCCGCCGTCGTGGCCGGAGACCAGGACCACGTCCGCGTGCGCCTTGGAGACGCCGGCCGCGACCGTGCCGACGCCGACCTCGGAGACCAGCTTCACGTGGATGCGGGCCGCCGGGTTGGCGTTCTTGAGGTCGTGGATCAGCTGCGCCAGGTCCTCGATGGAGTAGATGTCGTGGTGCGGCGGCGGCGAGATCAGACCGACACCCGGAGTGGAGTGCCGGGTCTTGGCGACCCACGGGTAGACCTTGTGGCCGGGCAGCTGGCCGCCCTCGCCGGGCTTGGCGCCCTGGGCCATCTTGATCTGGATGTCGTCCGCGTTGACCAGGTACTCGGAGGTGACGCCGAACCGGCCGGAGGCGACCTGCTTGATCGCCGAACGGCGCTCCGGGTCGTACAGGCGGTCCGGGTCCTCGCCGCCCTCACCGGTGTTGGACTTGGCGCCGAGGCGGTTCATCGCGATCGCCAGGGTCTCGTGCGCCTCCAGGGAGATCGAGCCGTACGACATGGCGCCGGTGGAGAACCGCTTGACGATCTCGGAGACCGGCTCGACCTCGTCGACGGAGATCGGGGTGCGGCCGAGGCCGTCCAGCCGGAACAGGCCACGCAGCGTCATCAGGCGCTCGGACTGCTCGTTCACCCGGTCCGTGTACTGCTTGAAGATGTCGTACCGGCGGTTGCGGGTGGAGTGCTGGAGCCGGAACACGGTGTCCGGGTCGAACAGGTGCGGCTCGCCCTCGCGGCGCCACTGGTACTCGCCGCCGATGTCCAGCGCGCGGTGCGCGGCGGGGATGCCGGAGGCCGGGTACGCCTTGGCGTGCCGGGCGGCGGTCTCGCGGGCGATCTCGTCCAGGCCGATGCCGCCGAGCTTGGTGGTGGTGCCGGCGAAGTAGCCGTTCACCAGCTCCTGGGAGAGGCCGATCGCCTCGAAGACCTGGGCGCCGCGGTAGGAGGCGACGGTGGAGATGCCCATCTTGGACATCACCTTCAGCACGCCCTTGCCGAGCGCCTTGATCAGGTTCTTGATCGCCTTCTCGGACTCGACGCCCTCGATGAAGACGCCCTGGGCGACGAGGTCCTCGACCGACTCCATGGCCAGGTACGGGTTGACCGCGCCGGCGCCGTAGCCGATCAGCAGGGCGACGTGGTGCACCTCGCGGACGTCACCGGCCTCGACCAGCAGCGACACCTGGGTGCGCTGCTTGGTGCGGATCAGGTGGTGGTGGATGGCCGAGGTGAGCAGCAGCGAGGGGATCGGGGCGTGCTCGGCGTCCGAGTGCCGGTCGGAGAGCACGATGATCCGGGCGCCGTCGGCGATCGCGGCGTCGGCCTCGGCGGCGATCGCGGCGAGCCGGGCGGCCAGGCCCTCGCCGGCGCTGGAGACCTTGTACAGGCCGGACAGCGTGACGGCCTTGAGGCCGGGCTGGTCGCCGTCGGCGTTGATGTGGACCAGCTTGGCCAGCTCGTCGTTGTCGATCACCGGGAAGGTGATGCCGACGGAGCGGCAGGCGGCGGCGTCGGCGGCCAGCAGGTTGCCCTCGGGGCCGAGGTTGGAGAGCAGGGAGGTGACCAGCTCCTCGCGGATGGCGTCCAGCGGCGGGTTGGTGACCTGCGCGAAGAGCTGCACGAAGTAGTCGAACAGCAGGCGCGGCTTCTCGCTCAGCGCGGCGATCGGCGAGTCGGTGCCCATCGAGCCGAGCGCCTCGCCGCCGGTCCTGGCCATCGGCGCGAGGATGACGCGCAGCTCCTCCTCGGTGTAGCCGAAGGTCTGCTGGCGGCGGGTGACCGAGGCGTGGGTGTGCGCGATGTGCTCGCGCTCGGGGAGCTTGGCGAGCTGGATCTGGCCGGCCTCGACCCACTCCGCGTAGGGGTGCTCGGAGGCCAGCGCCGACTTGATCTCCTCGTCGTCGACGATGCGGTGCTCGGCGGTGTCGACGAGGAACATCTTGCCGGGCTGCAGCCGGCCCTTCCGGACGACCTTCTCCTGGTCGATGTCGAGCACGCCGACCTCGGAGGAGAGGACGACCAGGCCGTCCTCGGTGATCCAGTACCGGGCCGGGCGCAGACCGTTGCGGTCCAGCACGGCGCCGATCTGGGTGCCGTCGGTGAAGGTGACGCAGGCCGGGCCGTCCCAGGGCTCCATCAGGTTGGAGTGGTACCGGTAGAACGCACGGCGGGCCGGCTCCATGGTGGCGTGGTTCTCCCACGCCTCCGGGATCATCATCAGCACCGAGTGCGGCAGCGACCGGCCGCCGAGGTGGAGCAGCTCCAGGACCTCGTCGAAGGAGGCCGAGTCGGAGTGGTCCGGGGTGCAGATCGGGAAGATCCGCCCGAGGTCGCCGGGGATCAGGTCGGTGGCGAGCTGGGACTCCCGGGCGGTCATCCAGTTCCGGTTGCCCTTGACCGTGTTGATCTCGCCGTTGTGCGCGACGAAGCGGTACGGGTGGGCGAGCGGCCAGCTCGGGAAGGTGTTGGTGGAGAAGCGCGAGTGCACCAGACCGAGCGCGGAGGCGTAGAGCCGGTCCGACAGGTCGGGGAAGAAGGGCTCCAGCTGGCCGGTGGTCAGCATGCCCTTGTAGACGACGGTGCGGGCGGAGAGCGACGGGAAGTAGACACCGGCCTCACGCTCGGAGCGCTTGCGGACGACGAAGGCGATCCGGTCGAGGACGATGCCCTCGACGCCGTCCTTGCTCAGGAAGATCTGCCGGAAGCGCGGCATCACGCTGCGGGCGGTGGCGCCCAGCAGGTCCGGGGTGACCGGGACGTCGCGCCAGCCGAGGACGGTCAGGCCCTCCTCGGCGGCGATGGTCTCGATCTGCGCGACGGCGGCCGCGTCGGCGGCGTCCTCGTCGGGCAGGAAGGCGATGCCGACCGCGTAGGCGCCGGCCGCCGGAAGCTCGAAGGAGGTCCTGGCGCGCAGGAAGGCGTCCGGGACCTGGGTGAGGATGCCCGCACCGTCGCCGGAGTCCGGCTCGGCGCCGGTCGCACCGCGGTGCTCCAGGTTGCGCAGGACGGTCAGCGCCTGCTCGACGACGGTGTGGTCGGCGATGCCGGTCAGCGTGGCGACGAAACCGACGCCACAGGCGTCGTGCTCGTTTCGCGGGTCGTACAGGCCCTGAGCAGCAGGTCGCGCATCCGGAACGAGCGCGTACGGCGGGCGCGCGGCGCCGACCTGGGGCTCGTTGGCGGAGTGCATGGATGCAGACAGCATCGGCTCTCCCGTCGTCGTCTTTCGAAGCTGGTGCAGTAGGGACGACGTTGGCCCTGATGCGATTTCATGCAAGTTACATGATGCCCAAGAACCCGGGAAGCGGAATATCGCGTCCACATCGCGGACTGATCCGCAGGTCAAGGGTGCAATGAGAGGACGTGCAGCAGCGCACGTACCGACGATTGTGCCCGGCGTTCGGCGGCCCGAAACAGGGGCGAAACCCGCACGCCACAGAGGCCGATCATGGCCGCCTGCGAATCCATCCCCGGAGTCGATCGCAGGATGCGAATCGTCGGACCCCGGGCCCGAATGGTGAGACTAGGCAAGGTCGCACCCGGACTTCATGTGCGGAACGTCACGCAGTCGTCCGCATAATCATGCACACTTCCGTACCATCCTACGGCGCCGCCCGCACACCCGCCCAGCCCTCGGGCCGGCCCGACGGGCCGGCCGAGCGGCCCCCGGCGGGCCCGTCAGCCGACCTGCCCGCCGATCAGCCACCCCAGCAGGTACGTCACCCCGGCCGCCGCCCCGCCCAGCACCAGCTGCCGCAGCCCGCTGAACCACCAGCTGCGCGCCGTCACCCGGGCCACCACCGCCCCGCAGGCGAACAGCCCGGCCGCCGACAGCAGCAGGGCCGGCAGCAGCGAGGTCGCACCGAGCAGGTAGGGCAGCAGCGGCAGCAGCGCACCGGCCGCGAAGCAGACGAACGAGGACCCGGCCGCCACCCACGGCGAGGGCAGGTCGTTGGGGTCGACGCCCAGCTCCTCCCGGGCGTGTATCTCCAGCGTCCGGTCCGGGTCGGCCGAGAGCTGCCGGGCCACCTCGCGGGCCAGCGCCGGATCGACCCCGCGCTCGACGTACAGCTGCGCCAGCTCGGCCAGCTCGCCGTGCGGGTTGCGGCGCAGCTCCAGCCGCTCAGCCTCGATCTCGGCCTGGACCAGCTCGCGCTGGGAGGCGACCGAGGTGTACTCCCCCGCCGCCATCGAGCAGGCACCGGCCGCCAGGCCCGCCAGACCGGTGAGCACCACGGTGCCGCCGGAGACGGCGCCGCCGACGACGCCGGTCATCAGGGCGACGTTGGAGACCAGCCCGTCCATCGCGCCGAACACGGCCGGTCGCAGCCAGCCGCCGTTCACGTCGCGGTGGTGCCCGGCGGCGGGGATCCGGGGGTGGTGCCCGGCCTCGGGGTCGAGGGTGGTCGCGCTCACGGTACTCCGGCCTCCATACGGTCGAATGATCGTCAGTTCGGCTGACGAATCGACCGTAGCCCTCCTGAGCTGGGCATTTCCAGCAAAGCAAGGCTGTCCGAACAAAGCTCCGGCCGCCCTCGCACAGGGTGCGGAGGGCGGCCGGAGTCGATGAACGTCGCAGGTCAGGCGGGGTTCCTGGCGCCCTTCTCCAACCTGTCGAGCTTCTCGGCGAGCGTGTCGGCCGATCCCGCGCCGGGCCTGTCCTCCGACTTTGCGTCGGACGTCGAGCCGGACGTCGAGCCAAACTTCGAGCCGGGCTTCGAGCCGGTCCTCCCGTCCGACGGCTCGCCGGACGCGCCCTCCGACTCCTCGTCCACGGCCGAGTCCGGGTCCGTCACGGCCGCCGCGGACGCCGAGTCGGGCGCCGTCGGGTCGATGCTCGCCGGGTCCTCGCGGCCGGGCCGCTTCTTCCCCACGATCACGAAGTAGGCGACGGCACCCACGAAGACCACGACCGCGACCCAGCCGTTGAGCCGCAGGCCGAGCACGTGGTGCGCGTCGTCGATCCGCAGGTACTCGGTCCAGAACCGGCCCACCGTGTACCCGGCCACGTACAGCGCGAAGGCCCGGCCGTGGCCCAGGGTGAACCGGCGGTCCGCCCAGATCACCAGCGCCGCGACACCGACGCACCAGAGCGACTCGTAGAGGAAGGTCGGGTGGTAGATCCCGGTGACCGTCTCGCCGCCGGGCAGCGTCTTCTGGATCTCCAGGCCCCACGGCAGCGTGGTCTCCCGGCCGTACAGCTCCTGGTTGAACCAGTTGCCCCAGCGGCCGAGCGCCTGGGCCAGCGCGATGCCCGGTGCGATCGCGTCGGCGTAGGCGGGCAGCGGGACGCCCCGGCGGCGGGCGCCGATCCAGGCACCGACCGCGCCGAGCGCGATCGCGCCCCAGATCCCGAGGCCGCCCTCCCAGATCTTGAGGGCGTTCCAGGGGTTCTTCCCCTCGCCGAAGTACAGCTGGTGGTCGGTGATCACGTGGTAGAGCCGGCCGCCGACCAGGCCGAACGGCACAGCCCAGACGGCGATGTCGCCGACCGTGTGCTTGCCACCGCCGCGGGCGACCCAGCGCTTGCTGCCGAGCCAGACGGCCACGACGACACCGAGGATGATGCAGAAGGCGTACGCGCGCAGCGGGACCGGTCCGATGTACAGGACGCCCCGCGACGGGCTGGGAATGTAGGCGATATCCATGGCAGCTCCGACGCTACAGGGTCCACGGCCTCCGCCGGGCACCCCCAGGGTCACAGATCGGCGCACAGCGCACCGCCGCCCCCTCCGGACGGGGAGGAGACGGCGGGATCCGCACGGGTACGGGTCAGCCGGCGGTCGGGGTGGCGGCCGGGCCGGAGGGGGCGGCCGACGCGCTCGCGGTACCCGGCTGCTTGCCCTGGTTGGCCGCGTCCACCCACTTGGTGAGGTTGGCCGGCGTGATCTCCTCGTTGTTGTACTTGGGGTAGATCGGCTGCCCGTTGAGCAGCACCGTCGGCGTGGACTTGTAGCTGGACTTGTCGAAGTCCTGCTGCACCGCCGACACCCATCCGCTGTACTTGTTGTCGTTGACGCACGCCTCGAACTCCGGCGTGTTCAGCCCCGGCACCTGCTTGGCCAGTTCGATCAGGGTCGAGGTCTTGCCGAAGGCGTCGTCGGTCTCCTGCGGCTGGTTGCGGTAGAGGACGTCGTGGTAGGCGCGGAACTTCCCCGCGTCCTGGGCGCAGCCCAGCGCGTTGGCCCCGTACTTGGAGCCCTTGCCGCCCACCGCCCGGTCGATGAACGAGACGATGTGGTAGTTCCCGACGATCTTGCCCTCGTCCTGCAGCCGGTCGATGGTCTCGGCGAACTCCTTCTCGAAGATCGCGCAGGCCGGGCAGCGCGGGTCCTCGTAGACGGTGAGCGTGGCCGGGGCGTCGGCCGCGCCGACCGGGATGACCAGGTTCTTGTCACCGATGGTGCCGGCGGGGGCGGCGGCGGGGGTCTCGGGCTTGGACCGTTCGTTCTGCACCACCACGCCGGTGACCACCGCGGCGGCGATCACGGCCAGTGCCACCCCGCCGATGATCAGCTTCTTCTTGCGCCGGCCGCGGGCCTCGTCCTCGGCCCGTTCCGCCAGCATCCGCTCGCGGGCGGTGCGCTTGCCTTCTCGGTTCTTCTCGCTCATCAGCCTTGGACATTCCAGGTTCGGGGGTGGGGATGCGGTGCGACGGGGCGGCCCGACGTGCTGTTCAGCTCGCCAGCCAGCCGTCCACCGAGAACTTGGTGCGGGGCCGCCAGACCAGCCACCCGGCCAGCAGCAGGAACCCGGTGTCGCGCAGGATCTCCTGCAGGTACTCGGTCTGCGAGGCGTCCACCGCCCCGCCGCCGCCGAAGCAGCCGCAGTCGATCGAGATGCCGCGCGCCCACGCGGAGGCGATCCCGCCGATGAAGGCGAGCAGCAGCACCGCGGAGACCACGGCGACCAGCCGCACGCCGAGGCCGATCACCAGGAGCAGCGCGAGCGCCAGCTCCAGGAAGGGCAGGGCGTGGCCGACCGGCTTGACCAGGCCCTCCGGCAGGATCTCGTACGCCCGCACCGCCTGCGCGGCCTCGGCCGGGTCGGCGATCTTGGCCAGCCCGGCCCAGCCCCACACCACGGCGAGGCCCAGTCGGGCGGCCGTGCCGATCCACTCCGTCACCGGCCCGGCCATCCGGACAACCCCCTCGGGAAACACCGTCACGTCCTGATGAACCGTAACCAGTGACGCCGGGTTCCTCCATATTCAGGAGTTAAGCCGAAAGAGTGACGTTTATGACGCCCTGTCCGATTGCGCCCTAGCGCGTGTTCGGATCGCAGCCCGGTGGCCGGCCGAGGTCGTAGCGGCCCGCGTCGAGGTCCCGTCGCCCCTCCCGGACCGAGCGGCCGGCCCGTACCACCGCGTCCACCCGGGCCGCCTCCGCACAGACGTGGGCGTCCCGCTCGGCGCGCTCCACACCCCGTTTGGCCAGCGCCGGACCGACCACGCCCTGGGCGCCGAGGGCGGCCCCCAGCACCAGGGCGGCCGCGGCCGCCCGCAGCAGCACGGCTCGCTGGAGACCTGGCACCGGCCGACCCCTTCCGCTCGCTCCGCACCACCGGGGCACGTCGTTCGTGCACTCGTCCCTCCACTCAACGCCGGTCAACCCCCGTTGATGCGTGCACCCGCCGCTGTTCACCCGTTCGGGTCGTCCCCGCCGGGACCGGGAACGCCGACGGCCCGCCGCCCCCGGAATGCGGGGCGGCGGGCCGTCGGTCCTGCGGGTCAGCGCCGGCGGACGCCCTCCGCCAGCTCACCGGCGAGGGCGCGCACGGCGGCCAGGCCGGCCCGCTCGTCCCCGTCCGCGTCCAGGATCCGCTGCACGAACGCCGATCCGACGATCACACCGTCCGCGAACCCGGCCACCTGCGCGGCCTGCTCACGGGTCGACACCCCGAGGCCGACGCAGACCGGCAGCTCGGTGGTGGCCCTGGTCCGGGCGACCAGGTCCTCGGCCAGGTCGCCGACCTGGGCCCGGCTGCCGGTCACGCCCATCACCGCGGCCGCGTACACGAAGCCGCTGCCGGCCGCCGTGACCTCGGCCAGCCGCTTGTCCCTGCTGCTCGGCGCGACCACGAACACGGTGTCCAGACCGTGCTCGTCCGCCGCCTTGCGCCACTCCTCGGACTCCTCCACCGGAAGGTCCGGCAGGATGCAGCCCACCCCGCCGGCCGCGGCCAGGTCGGCGGCGAACCGCGCGGTCCCGTACCGCTCCACCGGGTTCCAGTAGGTCATGACCAGCACCGCCGCCCCGGGGTGCGCGGCCGCGACCTCCTGCACCGTCCGCAGCACGTCCTTGATCCGGACGCCGCCGCGCAGCGCGATGTCGTCGGCCGTCTGGATGGTCGGACCGTCCAGGACCGGGTCGGAGTGCGGCAGGCCGATCTCGACGACGTCGCAGCCGCCCTCGATCAGCGCGTTGACCGCGCGCACCCCGCCGTCCACGCTCGGGAAGCCGGCCGGCAGGTAGCCGATCAGCGCCGCGCGGTTCTCCGCCTTGGCCGCGGCCAGGATGCCACTGAGCTTCGAAGCCATGATCACTTACCCCCGTGGGCGGAGCCGGCGCCCGGCTCGTCGTACAGGCCGAAGTACTCGGCCGCGGTGTGCATGTCCTTGTCGCCGCGCCCGGAGAGCGAGACCAGGATCGTGGCCTCGGGCCCGAGCTCGCGGCCCAGCTCCAGGGCGCCGGCCAACGCGTGCGCGCTCTCGATGGCCGGGATGATGCCCTCGGTGCGGGACAGCAGCCGCAGCGCCTGCATGGCGGCGTCGTCGGTGACCGGCCGGTACTCGGCCCGGCCGGTGTCCTTCAGCCAGGCGTGCTCCGGGCCGACGCCCGGGTAGTCGAGGCCGGCCGAGATCGAGTGGGACTCGATGGTCTGGCCGTCCTCGTCCTGGAGGACGTAGGTGCGGGAGCCGTGCAGCACGCCCGGGTCGCCCTTGGTGAGGGTGGCGGCGTGCTTCGGGGTCTCGGCGCCCTCGCCGGCCGCCTCGCAGCCGATCAGGCGCACGCCCGCGTCCGGGATGAACTCGTGGAAGATGCCCATCGCGTTGGAGCCGCCGCCGACGCAGGCGACGACGGCGTCGGGCAGCCGTCCGGTCCGGTCCAGGACCTGCTGCCGCGCCTCGATGCCGATCACCCGGTGGAAGTCCCGGACCATCATCGGGAAGGGGTGCGGCCCGGCGACGGTGCCGAACAGGTAGTGGGTGGAGTCGACGTTGGCGACCCAGTCGCGGAACGCCTCGTTGATGGCGTCCTTGAGGGTGCGGCTGCCGGAGGTGACGGACACCACCTCGGCACCGAGCATCCGCATCCGGGCGACGTTGAGCGCCTGGCGCTGGGTGTCCACCTCGCCCATGTAGATGGTGCAGTCGAAGCCGAACAGCGCGCAGGCGGTGGCGGTGGCCACGCCGTGCTGCCCGGCGCCGGTCTCGGCGATGATCCGGGTCTTGCCCATCCGGCGGGTGAGCAGCGCCTGGCCCAGCACGTTGTTGATCTTGTGCGAGCCGGTGTGGTTGAGGTCCTCGCGCTTCAGCAGGACGCGCGCGCCCCCCGCCTCGGCGGAGAAGCGGTGGACGTCGGTCAGCGGGCTCGGCCGGCCGGTGTAGTCCTTGAGCAGCGCGTCGAGCTCGGCGGTGAAGGCCGGATCGGCCTTCGCCTTCTCGTACTCCTCGGCGACCTGCTCCACGGCGGCGACGAGGGCCTCCGGGATGAAGCGGCCCCCGTACGCGCCGAAGTAGCCGCGTGCGTCCGGCACCTCGGCGCCGGGCAGGTAGTCCTTGGCGGACTTGTCGGACATGGTGAAGTCCTTCGGGAACTCGGGAAGATGACGATGACGAGAGGGACGTCGGAACGGCTGGTCAGCCGTGCGTCCCGCGCCATCGCCGTCCCGGCACCTGCCCGGGCTCGCAGCCGATGACGTACCGCACCCGCCTGCCCAGCACCCGGCGTGCGGGCGCGCGGCAGCCGCGCGGGCGGCAGCCGGGGGCGAGACGGGTGGCGATCTTCATGGCGGCGGGATCAGTCCTTGTGGCGGATCGCGGGGTGGGCACCGGCCGCGACCAGGTCGGCCACGGCGGCGCGCGGGTCCTTGCCCGTCACCAGGGACTCGCCGACCAGCACCGCGTCGGCGCCCAGGTTGGCGTAGGAGATCACGTCCAGCGGGCCGCGCACGCCGGACTCGGCGATCTTGACGACGTTGTCCGGGATGGCGTGGACGACGTTGCCGAAGGTGTTCCGGTCCACTTCGAGGGTCTTCAGGTTGCGGGCGTTGACGCCGATGATCCGTGCGCCGGCGTCCACCGCGCGCGCGATCTCCTCCTCGTCGTGCACCTCGACCAGCGGGGTGAGGCCGATCGACTCGGCACGCTCGATCAGCGACACCAGGGCCGGCTGGTCGAGGGCCGCGACGATCAGCAGCGCGAGGTCGGCGCCGTGCGCGCGGGCCTCCCACAGCTGGTAGGCGGTGACGATGAAGTCCTTGCGGAGCAGCGGGGTGTCCACCGCGGCGCGGACGGCGTCCAGGTCGGCCAGCGACCCGCCGAAGCGGCGCTGCTCGGTCAGCACGCTGATCGCGGCGGCGCCGCCGGCCGCGTAGTCGGCGGCCAGGGCGGCCGGGTCCGCGATCGCGGCCAGGGCGCCCTTGGACGGGCTGGAGCGCTTGACCTCGCAGATCACCCGTACGCCGTCGCCCTTGAGCGCGGCCACGCCGTCCTTGGCGTCCGGGGCCTTGGCGGCGAGCTCCTTGAGCTCGTCCAGCGACACTCGGGCCTGCCGCTCGGCGAGGTCCTCACGGACCCCTTCGATGATCGAGTCGAGCACACTCACGCCAAGCGCCCCCATCATGTCTGCTAGTTCTGCTAGCGAGGAGCCGGACGGCCAGTGGGCCTCCGGCCCTTCGATGGTATCGGCAAGGGGGGGCGCCCAGCGCATCCGCCCAGCGCGCGTCTCGCGGAGCGGACGCCTCCGGGCCCCCTCCGAGCTGCGGTTTCACGGCTCCTCCACCCCCGCTCGCCGCGCCCCGGACGGCCCGGACCGGCTCGGGACCGGCCGGGACCGGCGCGGGGTCCTCAGACCAGCGGCGGGGCCAGCCCCGCGCCGATCGGCAGGTTGCGCACCACCGTGAAGACCAGCACCAGCAGCCCCACCAGCACCCAGCGCCGCGCCCCGAGCGCGAGCCGGGGCACCGGCACACCGCGCGCCGCCGACCAGATCCACCGCAGCCAGAGCACCGCCAGCACGGCGAAGAGCAGCACCGCCACCGCGTTGTCGTGCAGCGCGCCGCTCAGGTCCCCGTGGGCCAGCGCGTGGACGCAGCGCAACCCGCCGCAGCCGGGACACCACCAGCCGGTGGCCGCGAGGAACGGACAGTCCGGGTAGTGCCCGGGGGCGTTCGGGTCGACCGCGGCGACGTACCCGGTGGGGACGGCCACCGCGACCAGGGCGGTCAGCGGCGGCACCAGCCGGCGCGGCCCGGACGACCGGGCGGTGGCGGCGGAAGCGGTGGGAGCGGCGTTCACGCCCACGATTGTGCCCGCCCGGGCGTCCCGCCAGAAACGAAACGGCGGGCGTGGCGCCCGCCGTTCACGCAGTACCGGGAGTTCCTCAGGCAGCGACCAGCGCGGCCTGCTCCTCGGGGGTGTACACGTTGGTGCTGGGCTGCTGGCCCATGCCCGCCATCGCCATGGCCTTGCCCACCACGGCACCGAGCAGGACGACCGCCAGGCCGGCCCAGACCAGCAGCACCGACGGCAGGATCATGGCGACGCCCGCGATGCCGAAACCGATGAAGGAGATGGTCACGCCGGTCCAGGCGGCGAGGGTGTGACCGTGTGCTGCTGCTGCCATCTGATGGTGCTCCTAGGCTCTCGGGTCCCGGCCGGGCCTGCGGGCCCCTGGCGGGTTGACGGTTCCATTGTGCCGGGCCACACACGGGTGCCCCAAAGGGGGTGGAGGGTCTATCGCGTCACAGCGCGCGCCGTGCGCCGGCCGGTCAGCCGGCGGTCGGGTCCTCGCCCCGGTCCAGCGCCTTCCACAGGTCGGCCGGGCTCTCCGCGGCCGCGCTCTTCCGCGACACCGGCGCCTTCCCGGTCGGGGCCTCGTAACGGCTGCCCATGGCCGGCCAGCCGCGCCCGAACCGGAGGGTGAGCAGCCCGGCCAGTGCCAGCAGCAGCCCGCCGGCCAGCGCCACCCACGGCCATCCGGTGTGCCCGACCCCGGTCGCGGCGGAGCCGGTCAGGGCGAGCTTGCGGGCCGCCTCACCGTCCAGCGCCGCGGTGTCCCCGGCGCCCGCCACCGCGGCCGCCGCCGCGCCGAGCCCGGCCAGCAGGGTCAGGGCCCCCACCGCGAGCCGCCCGGCGCCGCGCACCGCGAACACCGCGACCGCAGCCGCCAGCGCCACCAGCGCCAGCCCGGCGGGCAGTTCGGAGATCCTCCCGCCGGTGACGGAGACCTCCAGGGTGCCGGCCAGGCCCTCGGCCCAGACGCGGCCGGCGGCGGTCAGCACCAGGACCGCGCCCAGCGCGGTCAGCAGCAGCATCAGGCCGAGCGTCCGCCGCCCGGCGCCGCCCTTCGCGGGGACGGGCTCGGTCTCGGTACGGGACTGGGTAGGAACGCTCACCCGTCCACTATCCCTGACACCACGCGCCGGACCTACGCCGGGTCGACCGGGAAGTCGTCGGTCGACAGCACCAGGGTCCGGTCCGCCGACGGCAGGAACACGTCGTTGCCGAAGGGCACCCGCTCCGCCTCCCGGTAGCCGCCGGTGCGCTGCGGGGCACTGTGCACCGTGCAGACCGCCTCGGCCTGGTCCACCACGACGTACAGCGGGATCCCGCACCCGCCGTAGGTGCGCACCTTCGTCACGTGGTCGTGGTCCCGGCCGGACGGCGGCACCACCTCGATCACCGCTTCGAGGTCGTGCCACGCGAACCGGCCGCGGCCGTTGCGCTCGGCGCCGGGGGCGACGACCGCCAGGTCGGGGGCGTAGCCGGAGCGGGCCGAGGGGAAGTCGACCATGGCGTCCGCGAGAACGGTGCCGCGGCCGGCGAGCTGCTGCTCCAGCTGCGCGGCCGCGCTGCGCACGACGGCCCGGTGGCTCTCCCCCCGGGGCGTCATGATGATCTTCCCGTCCGTGATCTCCACCCGGTACCCGCGCGGGAGGTTCACGCCCTCCAGCACGTCCCAGGCCGATCCGGCACCCTGGTCCTGCGACATCCCGGCTCCTTACGGCGGCTCACACCGCCGGCGTGCGCAGCGTATTCGCCGTGGCCACCGCGCGCAGGACGGCGGCGGCCTTGTTGCGGCATTCGGTGTCCTCGCCGTGCGGGTCGGAGTCGGCCACCACGCCGGCGCCGGCCTGGACGTACGCGGTGCCGTCGCGCAGGACCGCCGTCCGGATCGCGATCGCGGTGTCGGAGTCCCCGGCGAAGTCCAGGTAGCCGACGCAGCCGCCGTACAGGCCGCGGCGGGTGGGCTCCAGCTCCTCGATGATCCGCATCGCGCGCGGCTTGGGCGCCCCGGAGAGGGTGCCGGCCGGGAAGCAGGCGGTGAGCACGTCGAAGGCGGTCCGACCCTCGGCGACCCGGCCGGTCACGGTGGAGACGATGTGCATGACGTGGCTGTACCGCTCGATGTGCATGAAGTCGACGACCTCGACGCTGCCCGGCTCGCAGACCCGCCCGAGGTCGTTGCGGCCGAGGTCGACCAGCATCAGGTGCTCGGCCCGCTCCTTGGGGTCGGCGAGCAGCTCGGCGGCCAGGTCGCTGTCCTCCTGCGGGGTGGCGCCGCGGTGCCGGGTGCCGGCGATCGGGTGCAGCATCGCCTCGCCGTCGGTGACCTTGACCAGCGCCTCCGGGCTGGAGCCGACCACGTCGAAGCCGCCCTCGGCGCCGCCGTCCGGCCCGGGGAACCGGAACAGGTACATGTACGGGCTGGGGTTGGTGGTGCGCAGGACGCGGTAGACGTCGAGCGCGGAGGCCGGGCAGGGCGCCTCGAACCGCTGCGAGGGCACGACCTGGAAGGCCTCGCCGGCCCGGATCCGCTCCTTGATCTCCTCGACCGCGGCCCGGTAGGGCTCCCCGCCGAACGGCGAGCGGACCTCGCCGGGGCCGGTCGGGGTGAAGGTGGCGAGGCCGGGGTCGACCGGCTTCAGCAGGTCGGTCTCCATGGCGTCCAGCCGGGCGACCGCGTCCGCGTACGCCTCGTCGACGCCGCTGGCCAGGTCGTTGTGGTTGACGGCGTTGGCGATCAGCAGCACCGTGCCGTCGGCGTGGTCGAGCACGGCGAGGTCGGTGGCGAGCAGCATGGTCAGCTCGGGGAGCTTCAGGTCGTCCGGGTTGAGGTCCGGGAGCTTCTCCAGCCGGCGGACCACGTCGTAGCCGAGGTAGCCGACCAGGCCGCCGGTGAGCGGCGGGAGGCCGTCGTCGGCGCTGCGCGGGGTGTGCAGGGTCTCCAGCGCGGCGCGCAGCACCTCCAGCGGGTCGCCGGTGGTGGGGATGCCGACCGGCGGGGCGCCGTGCCAGCGGGCCCCGCCGTCCGGGCCGACGGTCAGCGCGGCCTCGCTGCGGACGCCCACGAAGGAGTAGCGGGACCAGCTGCGGCCCTGCTCCGCGGACTCCAGCAGGAAGGTGCCGGGGCGCTCGGCGGCCAGGCTGCGGTAGAGACCGATCGGGGTGAGGCCGTCCGCGAGGAGCCTGCGGGTGACCGGGATGACCCGGGTGTCGACGGCGAGTTTGCGGAAGGCTTCGAGGTCCATGGCGGGCGGCACCTTACGGAAGTGGGGTGGGGGTGGTCAGCCGAGGGGGAGCACGTCGGCGTCGAAGCAGGTGCGGTCGCCGGTGTGGCAGGCCGCGCCGGTCTGGTCCACCTTGACCAGCAGGGTGTCGCCGTCGCAGTCCAGCGCGACCGACTTCACCTGCTGGACGTGGCCGGAGGTGTCGCCCTTCACCCAGTACTCGCGGCGGCTGCGGCTCCAGTAGGTGCAGCGGCCGGTGGTGAGGGTGCGGTGCAGCGCCTCGTCGTCCATCCAGCCGAGCATCAGCACCTCGCCGGTGTCGTACTGCTGCGCGACAGCCGGGAGCAGGCCGTCCTCGGTGCGCTTGAGGCGCGCGGCGATCTCGGGGGCGAGGGCGGTGGAGCCGGGGGCGGCGGGTGTGGTGGACATGGGGCCATTGTGTCAGTCCGGTCCGCTCGCGACGCCCGCCGTCCGGATCCCGGCCGCCGCCGCGGGCCCGGCCCGGACGGTCCGCCCGGAGGCCGGGGAACGCCCTGCCGACCGGGCCGGCCCGGGCCCGGTCCGCGGGACGCCGCCCGAGGTCCGGGCCCGGATCGGACGAGTTGTGCCAACCGGCTGCCGACCGGCACCGCTCTGGGCCATCCTCGTGCCCATGACCACCGAGCCGCCCGCCGCCGAGCCCCCGGGCACCGACCGTCCGAGTACCGACCGTTCGAGCCGCGACCGGCCGGGTGCCGGCGCACCGGGGGCCGGCCGTCCCGGCACCGGGCCCGCCGCCGGGCCGTCGCGGGGGCTGCTGCTCGCCGTCGTGGCGGTGCTGGCCGTCCTGCTCGCGGTGGTGGCCACCGTGCTGCTCTGGCCGGAGGAGAAGCCGGCCGCCCAGCCGCCCCCGCCCTCCCCCACCACGACCTCCCCGAGTCCCACGCCCACACCCACCCCGACCCCCACGCCGACCCCGACCCCGACGCCCACCAAGGTGGTCCCGTACACCTTCTTCACGGTCGGCACCTGCTTCGACCACCCGCAGCTCAGCAGGACCATCACCAAGCCGGAGGCACGGCCCTGCGAGGGCCGGCACGACGGCGAGGCGATCGCCGACCTGCTGCTCCCGGAGGGTCTGAGCGGCGACTACCAGATCGCCAACGCGATGCGGGACGGCTGCAAGGAGGCGCAGGCCGCCGCCGAGGCCCGCCAGGGCGGCGGCGGCCCGTACTACAGCTACCCCGTGGGTCCGACCAAGACCTTCTACCAGCAGGGCTGGCGGGACTACACCTGCACCCTGACGGCGAGCAACCGCCTCGACTCCACCAAGCTCACCGGCAACCTCCGCCCGTGAGTGCCCGGGTCCCTCACCCGGGGCACGTCATCTGACTAGGCTGGGCGGCATGTCGAACCACGCCCTCGCCGAGCGTCACCGCCTCGCCGAACTGCTGGCCGCCGCCGGGCCGGACGCGCCCACCCTCTGTGCCGGGTGGTCCACCCGGGACCTCGCCGCCCACCTGGTGCTCCGGGAGCGCCGGCCGGACGCGGCGGCGGGCATCCGGGGCGGCCCGCTGGCCGGCCGGACCCGACGGGTGCAGGACGCGTACGCCGACCGCCCGTACGAGGAGCTGATCCGGCTGTTCCGCTCCGGCCCTCCGGTGTTCTCGCTGTTCTCGCTGCCAGGCGCGGACGAGGCGGCCAACACCGTCGAGTACTTCGTGCACGCCGAGGACGTCGCGCGGGCCGGCGCCGACCCCGTGCGCCGGCCGGTGCCGCCCGGCCGGACGGAGGCGCTCTGGCGCCGGCTGCCGCTGATCGCCCGGCTGGAGGCCGGCCGCCGCTCCCCCGTACGGCTGGAGCTGCACCGCCCGGACGGCGCGGGCCCGACCGTCGGCCCGTCCGGTTCGTCGACCGTGCGGATCACCGGCGAGCCGGGCGAGCTGCTGCTCTTCGCCTTCGGCCGGGGTGCCCGCGCCGAGCTGGCCGTGGACGGCCCGCCGGACGCCGTCGAGGCCCTCCGCCACGTCCTGCCGCTCCCGTAGGACCTGCCGGCCGAACCGGTGTCGCCGCAGGCCGGGCCCGCCCCGGCTGCGGATGTCAGTGGCGGGGTGCAGACTCGCAGAGGGCCGGGGAGGGGCGCCTCCACGGCCGTCTGAGGGCTGCCCGGCCCCGTCCCGTCGAAGGAGCGCGACACCATGCTCACCACCGACTTCCCCACCGGTTCCCCCTGTTGGATCGACCTCGGCAGTCCGGACCCGGCCGCCGCCGCCGCGTTCTACGGCTCGGTGTTCGGCTGGACCTTCCGGTCGGCCGGCCCGGAGGCCGGCGGCTACGGCTTCCTCCAGCTGGACGGCCGGACGGTCGCGGCCATCGGCCCGCTGACCGAGGAGGGCGCGCAGTCCGCCTGGACGACGTACCTGCGCACGCCGGACGCGGACGCCGCCACCAAGGCCGTCGAGCAGGCCGGCGGCTCCGTCCGCGTACCGCCCTTCGACGTGATGGACGCCGGGCGGATGGCCCAGCTGACCGACCCGCAGGGCGCCCGGTTCGCGCTCTGGCAGCCCGGCGCGGTCACCGGCCTGGACGTCGTCTCCGAGGACGGCGCGCTGATCTGGGCCGAGCTGCACACCACCGACGTGGACGCCGGGTTCGCCTTCTACGAGCGGGTGTTCGGCTGGCGCCACGCCGACCTCCCCTCCCCCGGCGGTACGTACCGGGTGGTCTCCACCGCCGACGGCGACCAGCAGGACGCCACCTTCGGCGGCATCGCCCCGGTGATGGGCGAGGACCAGGTGACCGCCTGGACCCCGTACTTCGGTTCGTCCGACGTGCCGGCGGTGGTCGCCCGGGCCACCGCGGCCGGCGGCACGGTGCTGATGGGCCCGGAGCACGTCCCGGACGTCGGCGTGCTGGCCTGGCTGGCCGACCCGTTCGGCGCCCCGTTCGCGCTGATCAAGGGCGAGCCGCCGCAGGAGTCCTGACCGGTCCGGCCGGCCCGCCCGACCCCGCGGAGGCGCCCCCCTCGTTCGCCATGTCCGTTACAGGACAAGGAAGTTGACGAACCGAGGGCGCCTCAGCGGGGGCCGCGCGCGGCCTTCCCGTACCCCGGCCGCTGCGCTAGCCTCACCAGGGCATCCCCACGGCCGATCCCCCGGCGGGATCGCCGCCCATCCACCGTGCAGCGGAGGACCACGGGTTGAGACCGGCGCAGCCGACAGCACCGAACCACCACCCGGACCACCACCACGCGAACCCCCACCGCCAGGACCCCCGGCAGCCGGACCCGACCACCCGGCCGGGCCCGCCGGCCGTACGGCCACCGGCGGCACGCCCGCCGGCCCGGGGCTGGCCCGAGGGCACCCTCCTCGCCGAACTGCGCCGCGACGGGTCACCGGCCGCGCTCGCCGCCGAGCAGGACATCCTCCGGCTGGGCACCCGGCGCGTCCACGGCCACGACGAGACCCTCATCCTCGACCAGGACCACGGCCGCTTCGTCCTGCTCCTGCTGGACGGCTTCGCCAAGGCCACCGTCGAGGACACCGCCGGCACGCCCGTCCTGCTCGACGTCCGCGCGTACGGGGACATCGTCGGCGAGGCCGCCGCCCTCGACGACCGCCCCCGGTCCGCCACGGTGAGCGCCGCCGGTCCGGTCACCGTCCGCCGGATCTCCCAACCCGACTGGCTGCACTGGCTCGGCACCCACCCGGTCGCCGGCATCGCGCTGAGCCGCTGCCTGGTGAACCGCAGTCGCACCGCCACCCGCCGCCTGGTCGGCCTCGCCTCCGAGCAGGTCGTCAACCGGCTCGCCCACGACCTCGCCGACCTCGCCCAGCGGTACGGCAGCGCCGGCCCGCGCGGGATCACCATCCGCCCCCGGCTGACCCAGGTCGAGCTGGGCGCCCTGATCGGCGCCGGCGAGCGGCGGGTCCACCACGCCCTGCACGAGCTGGCCGACCGCGGCCTGCTCCGGCTCGGCCGCCGCAGCACCGTCGTCCTGTCGCTGCCCGGGCTGCTCGCCGTCGCCGCCGAGGGCGAACCGGGCCGCTGACCCGCAGAAGATCGCCGCCCGGCCGAGATCCGGTCACGGAACCCTTGCGAAGCCCCCGAACCCGTCCTGCGACGGGTTCGGGCCGCCGCCGGCGCGCTCTACTACGCCCCGGGCCCGCCCGTGGGGCCCGTGGTGCGGACCGCTCGTACGGAAAGGGCGCTCATGTCTTCGATCCCGGTGACCGTGGTGGGTCCACGATCCTCCGGCAAGACCGTGTACCTGGCCAGTCTCTTCGCCAGGCTCTCCCAGCAGGACCCCGAACTCGGCTTCTCGGTGACCCTGCCGCTCGGCCAGTCCCAGCAGCTCAACGCCGTCTACGAGCAGGTCGTCGGCCCGGGCGACTGGCCGATCCCCTCCACCCCGGCGGACTTCCCGGTCTGGGACTTCACCTGCACCGTCAGCACACCGGCGCGGCGGCGGCTCACCCCGTTCGCCGTCTCCTACGTCGACTACAGCGGCGAGCTCCTCACCCAGGGGGACCTGTACCCGGAGTCGCTGGAGAAGCTCGACCGGCTGATGACCGCCTCGCCCTTCCTGCTGATCCTGCTGGACGGCGAGAGGGTTCTGCGCTTCCTGGCCGGCGACAACCGGCTGATCAGCGAGTACCGGCCCGTCTTCAGCCACCTCGGTGCCAACCAGGACGCGGTGGTCCACTTCGTCCTGACCAAGTGGGACCTGCTGGAGGCGGCCGGCCACACCCTGGAGCAGGTGGCCGACCGGCTCTGCGCGACGCGGGAGTTCCGGCTCTTCGTCGACGGCCGGCGCGCGCTGCAGGGCGACGGCGGCGTGATCCGGCTCATCCCCGTCAGCTCGGTGGGCCGCGGCTTCGCCCGCCTCGACGAGAACGGCCACGTGGTCAAGACGCCCGGCGCCCGGCCCGACCCGCTCGACGTCGAGGTGCCGTTCATGGCCGTCGTGGTGGACCTCTTCACGACCGAGCTGAGGAAGTACACCCGGGCCCGGGAGAACCCCGCCGTCCGTGCGCCGGGGAACTCCGAGGGCCTGCTGCGGATCTTCCGGCGGGTCAGCGCCGGCATGCCGCTGGTCCGGGCGTTCCTCGCCACCCGCGCCACCAGGAACCCGCTGCTGAAGACCGCCGGCGAGGTCGTCGTCGACGCCCTCGCCGAGTACGTCGACGAGCAGGCGCGGCGCCACGGCCGCCGGATCGAGGAGAGTGCCGCCCAGCTGCGCCGGGCGGTCGAGCAGGCCGCCACCGACCAGCAGGCACTGGTCCGCATCGCCAAGGCGTTCCAGGCCCGGCTGGAGGAGTTCGAGGACGAGCACCCCGGCTCCCGGCTCGACCTCTGGACGGCCCGGACATGAGCGCCGCCGCCGGCACCCGCCGCCAGACGGTCTGGCCGTTCGCCATCGTCTGCGCCCCGACCACCGGCTACGGGCTCGCCGCCGCGCCGGACTTCCTGGTCGAACGCCGCCAGGCGTCCGTCCTCAGCAGCACCGCGGGCGGCAGCCTGAACGGCTCCGCCTCCCTGGTGCAGCTGGTCGGCGCCGACGGCGGAAGCTTCTGGCTGCTCTACCGGATGGTCCCGCTGAGCGCCCGGGAGGTGGACCAGGAGGGCGAGGTCGCCCGCAGCGGCAGCCGGATCGCGCCCCTGGTCGAGGGGGTGGTCACCCTGGAACGGCCCACCGGCCGGCCCACCGCCGCGTACTTCGACGCGGTGCACGAGCTGGTCCGGGGCTCGGTCCGGAGCTACTTCCTCGCCGACAACCCGCGCCGCCCCGTGGATCCGCTCCCGGGCACGACCGACCTCCCCGACCCGGCCGACCCGGCCGAGGGCGGCGAGGAGCTGCCGCTGACCGAACTGGAACCGCGCCGGACGAAGGAGCTCCTGCACGTCGTCGACGTGCCTCTCCCACCCGGGGGGCGGAGCGGGGCCACCGGGCCCGCGCCCGCTCCCGATCCCGCCGGGTCTGCTGCACGGGACCGCGCGGGTCCTGACCTCGGCGGGGCGGGGGCTGATCCTGCTCGGCGGGATCCTGGAGTCGCTCGCGGCCCCGGACCGGTAGCGCCAGCCGGGACGCCGGGGGCTCCAGGCGTCCCGGGCGGATTCGGCCGTCCCGCCCTCGCCGTCATCGGAGCACTGAGCCTGCTGGTGCTCGTCCTGCTGGTGCTGCTCGCCCTGAAGTGACGCCGGGGCGGGCACCCGGCACCCCGGAGTCCCGGGGTGCCGGGTGCCCGGCCCGCCCTCAGCGGACCGGCTGCCCGGCCTCCCGCAGCGCGTTCTTGACCTCGCCGATCCGCAGGTCGCCGAAGTGGAAGACGCTGGCGGCCAGCACCGCGTCCGCACCGGCCTCCACCGCCGGGGCGAAGTCGGCGAGCTTCCCGGCGCCGCCCGAGGCGATCACCGGCACCGAGACGGTCTTGCGGACGGCCCGGATCAGCTCCAGGTCGTACCCGTCCTTGGTGCCGTCCGCGTCCATCGAGTTGAGCAGGATCTCGCCCGCGCCCAGCTCGGCGGCGCGCCCGGCCCACTCGACGGCGTCCAGGCCGGTGCCCTGGCGCCCGCCGTGCGTGGTGACCTCGAAGCCCGACTCCGTCTCGGTACCGGGCGGGCAGCGCCGGGCGTCGACCGAGAGGACCAGCACCTGACGGCCGAACCGCCGGGCGATCTCCCGGACCAGCTCCGGCCGCGCGATGGCCGCGGTGTTGACGCCGACCTTGTCGGCGCCGGCCCGGAGCAGCTTGTCGACGTCCTCGACGGCGCGGACGCCGCCGCCGACGGTGAGCGGGATGAAGACCTGCTCGGCGGTGCGGCGCACCACGTCGTAGGTGGTCTCGCGGTCGCCGGAGGAGGCGGTGATGTCGAGGAAGGTCAGCTCGTCCGCACCCTCGGCGTCGTAGAGCTTGGCCATCTCGACCGGGTCGCCGGCGTCCCGCAGGTTCTGGAAGTTGACGCCCTTGACCACGCGGCCGGCGTCGACGTCCAGGCAAGGGATGACACGTACTGCGAGGGTCACTGCTGTCTGCCTTCCAGAGTCTTGGCGAGCCCGGCACGATAGGCGTCGATCTCGACCTCGACCATCATCCGGGAGTCGACCAGGCCCTCGACCACCACCATGGTGGCGGCCGGACGGACCGTGTCGAAGAGGAACTTGTGGGCGCGGCCGGCCTCGGAGCAGTCCCGGGCGTGGGTCACGTACATCCGGGTGCGGACCACGTCCGCGAGGGTGAGGCCGAACCGTTCGAGGGCCTCGCGCGCCGTCCCGAAGGCGGCGAGCGTCTGCCCGTACGGGTCGCCCTCGTGGTGGACGACGCCGTCGACGTCGAGGGCGGTGGCGCCGGACACGAAGAGGAAGTCCCCGGCCGCGACGGCTCGGGAGAAGCCGAACTCCTCCTCCTGGGGGAAGGAGCCCGGTACTCGGTCGAGCCGCCGCGCGGCCGGGGGTTCGCTCATCGGGACACTGCCTCCAGGGCCTCTTCGAGGGTGAACTTCTGCTCGTAGAGTGCCTTGCCGACGATCGCGCCCTCGACTCCCTCGCCGACCAGCGTCGCGATCGCCCGGAGGTCGTCCAGCGAGGAGACGCCGCCGGAGGCGACCACGGGGCGGTCGGTGGCGGCGCAGACGTCGCGCAGCAGCTGCAGGTTGGGGCCGGTCAGGGTGCCGTCGCGGTTGACGTCGGTGACCACGTACCGGGCGCAGCCCTCGGAGTCGAGGCGGGCCAGCACGTCGAAGAGCTGTCCGCCGTCGCGGGTCCAGCCGCGGCCGCGCAGGGTGGTGCCGACCACGTCCAGGCCGACGGCGATCTTGTCGCCGTGCTCGGCGATGACCTTGGCGACCCACTCGGGGCTCTCCAGGGCGGCGGTGCCGAGGTTCACCCGGGTGCAGCCGGTGGCGAGCGCGGCGGCCAGCGACTCGTCGTCGCGGATGCCGCCGGACAGCTCGACCTTGATGTCGAGGGCGGCGGTGACCTCGCGGAGCAGCTCGCGGTTGGAGCCGGTGCCGAAGGCGGCGTCGAGGTCGACCAGGTGGAGCCACTCGGCGCCGGCGCTCTGCCAGGCGAGGGCGGCGGCGAGCGGCTCGCCGAAGGAGGTCTCGGTGCCGGAGGCGCCCTTGACCAGGCGGACGGCCTGGCCGTCCCGGACGTCGACGGCGGGGAGCAGTTCGAGGCGGCTCATAGTGTTGGCAACTCTCAGATCGTCAGAGGGTGCTGACCCAGTTGGTCAGCAGGGCGGCGCCGGCGTCGCCGGACTTCTCCGGGTGGAACTGGGTGGCCCAGAGCGGACCGTTCTCGACGGCCGCCACGAACGGCTCGCCGTGGGTGGCCCAGGTCACCAGCGGGGGGTTGATCCGCGCGCTGTGGACCTCCAGCTCCCAGCTGCGCACCGCGTAGGAGTGCACGAAGTAGAAGCGGGAGTCGGCGTCGAGGCCGGCGAACATCCGGCCGTCCGCGGGGGCGTCGACGGTGTTCCAGCCCATGTGCGGGACGACCGGCGCCTCCAGCGGTTCCACGGTGCCCGGCCACTCGTCGCAGCCGGCGGTCTCGACGCCGTGCTCGACCCCCCGCTCGAAGAGGATCTGCATGCCGACGCAGATGCCCATGACGGGGCGGCCCCCGGCGAGCCGGCGGCCGATGATCCAGTCACCGCGGACGGCCCTCAGCCCGCGCATGCAGGCCTCGAAGGCGCCCACGCCGGGGACGAGCAGGCCGTCCGCGTCCATCGCGGTCTGGAAGTCGGACGTGACGGTGACGTTCGCCCCGGTGCGCTCCAGGGCGCGCTGGGCCGAGCGGAGGTTGCCGGAGCCGTAGTCGAGCACGACGACGTTCTTGCCCATGTTCAGGTGTCCAGTCTTTCGGTCGCTCGACGGATTACAGGCGCATCAGGCCGGAGACGAGACACATCACCGAGCCGAGCGCGAGCACCACGATGACGCCCTTCGGGATCTTCTGCTTCCAGAACGAGATCACGCCGCCGGCCAGGAAGAGGCCGACGAAGAGAAGGACGATCGCAGACTTGCTCACAGCGCACCCTTGGTCGACGGGAGGATGCCGGCCGCGCGCGGGTCGCGCTCGGCGGCGTAGCGCAGCGCCCGGGCCAACGCCTTGAACTGGCACTCCACGATGTGGTGCGCGTTGCGCCCGTACGGCACGTGGACGTGCAGGGCGATCTGCGCCTGGGCCACGAAGGACTCCAGGATGTGCCGGGTCATGGTGGTGTCGTAGGTGCCGATCATCGGCGCCATCGTCTCCGGCTCGGTGTGCACCAGGTAGGGGCGGCCGGAGAGGTCGACGGTGACCTGGGCGAGCGACTCGTCCAGCGGCACGGTGCAGTTGCCGAACCGGTAGATGCCGACCTTGTCGCCGAGCGCCTGCTTGAAGGCGCCGCCGAGGGCGAGGGCGGTGTCCTCGATGGTGTGGTGGGTGTCGATGTGCAGGTCGCCCTCGGTCTTCACGGTGAGGTCGAAGAGCCCGTGCCGGCCGAGCTGGTCCAGCATGTGGTCGTAGAAGCCGACGCCCGTGGAGATGTCGGTCTTCCCGGTGCCGTCGAGGTCTATCTCGACCAGGACCGAGGTCTCCTTGGTGGTGCGTTCGACGCGTCCGATGCGGGTCATGCGGGGTTACAGCTCCTTGATCACTTTGGCGACGGCGTCCAGGAAGGCGTCGTTCTCGGCGGGGGTGCCGGCGGTGACGCGCAGCCACCCCGGGACGCCGTTGTCACGGACCAGGACGCCGTGGTCGAGGATGGCCTGCCAGACGGCGTGGGTGTCGGCGAAGCGGCCGAACTGGACGAAGTTGGCGTCCGAGTCGGTCACCTCCAGCCCGAGTCCGCGCAGGGCGTCGACCAGCCGGTCGCGCTGGGCCTTGAGCCGGCCGACGTAGCCGAGCAGGGTGTCGGTGTGTTCCAGGCAGGCCAGCGCGGTGGCCTGGGTGACGGCCGACAGGTGGTAGGGCAGGCGGACCAGCTGGACCGCGTCCACCACCGCCGGGTCGGCGGCCAGGTAGCCCAGGCGCAGTCCGGCGGCGCCGAAGGCCTTGGACATGGTGCGGGTGACCACCAGGTTGGGGCGGCCCTCGATCAGCTCCAGCAGCGAGTCCCGGTGCGAGAACTCGACGTACGCCTCGTCGACCACCACCAGGCTGGGCCGGGCGGCCTGCGCGGCCTCGTACAGCCGCAGCACGACGTCGGCCTCGACGGCGGTGCCGGTCGGGTTGTTCGGCGAGCAGACGAACACGACGTTCGGCCGGTGCTCGGCGATGGCGGCGACGGCCGCGTCGAGGTCGATGGTGAAGTCCTCGTTGCGCGGCCCGGAGATCCAGCCGGTGCCGGTGCCCCGGGAGATCAGGGCGTGCATCGAATAGGAGGGCTCGAAGCCGAGCGCGGTGCGGCCGGGGCCGCCGAAGGTCTGCAGCAGCTGCTGGAGCACCTCGTTGGAGCCGTTCGCGGCCCACACGTTCGCCCGGGCGACCGGGAAGCCGGTGGTGCGGGTCAGGTAGGCCGCCAGGCCCTCGCGCAGCTCGACCGCGTCCCGGTCCGGATAGCGGTTGAGGTCTCGGGCGGCCTCGGCGACCCGTTCGGCGATCCGGGCCACCAGCTCCTCGGGGAGCCGGTACGGGTTCTCGTTGGTGTTCAGCTGGACGGGCACGTCGAGCTGGGGCGCGCCGTACGGGGACTGCCCGCGCAGCTCGTCGCGGATGGGAAGGGAGTCGATGGTGCTCACGCGCCCGGCACACTCCAGTCGAATCGGGCCTTGATCGCGTCGCCGTGACCGGGCAGGTCCTCGGCGTCCGCCAGGGTGACGACGTGCGCGGCGATGCCGGCCAGTGCCTCGCGGTCGTACTCGACGACCTGCACGCCGCGCAGGAAGGTCTGCACGGACAGGCCCGAGGAGTGGCAGGCGCAGCCGCCGGTGGGCAGCACGTGGTTGGAGCCGGCGGCGTAGTCGCCGAGCGAGACCGGCGTGTACCGGCCGATGAAGATCGCGCCCGCGTTGCGGACCCGGGCGGCGACCGCGTGGGCGTCCCGGGTCTGGATCTCCAGATGCTCGGCCGCGTAGGCGTCGACCACCGCGAGGCCCTGGTCGAGGTCGTCGACCAGGATGACGCCGGACTGCCGGCCGCCCAGGGCCTCGGCGACCCGCTCGCTGTGCCGGGTCCGGGTGACCTGCACCTTCAGCTCGGCCTCCACCGCCTCGGCCAGCTCGGGCGAGTCGGTGACCAGCACCGAACCCGAGGTCGGGCCGTGCTCGGCCTGGCTGATCAGGTCGGCGGCGACCTCGCGCGGGTCGGCGCTGTCGTCGGCGAGGACGGCGATCTCGGTCGGGCCGGCCTCCGAGTCGATGCCGATCCGGCCGGCGAAGTAGCGCTTCGCGGCGGCGACGTAGATGTTCCCGGGGCCGGTGACCATGTTCACCGGCTCGCACTCCTCGGTGCCGAGCGCGAACATGGCGACCGCCTGGGCGCCGCCGACCGCGTACACCTCGGTGACGCCGAGCAGCGCGCAGGCCGCCAGGATGGTCGGGTGCACGCGGCCGCCGAAGGCCTTCTGCGGCGGCGAGGTGACCGCGATGCCGCGGACACCGGCCTCCTGGGCCGGCACCACGTTCATCACAACGGAGGACGGGTAGACCGCCAGGCCGCCCGGTACGTACAGCCCGACCCGGTCCACCGGCACCCAGCGCTGGGTGACCGTGCCGCCGGGCACCACCTGGGTGGTGTGCCCCTCGCGGCGCTGGTCGGCGTGCACCGTGCGGGCCCGGCGGATCGACTCCTCCAGTGCGGCGCGCACCTTCGGGTCGAGCGTCTCCAGGGCCTCGGCGAGCTGCTCGGCGGGGACCCGGGTGGTCTCCAGCCGCACGCCGTCGAAGCGCTCGGTGATCTCGATCAGCGCCTGTACGCCCCGATGGTGCACGTCCTCGGCGATCGGCCGCACCGTCTCCAGGGCGGCCGCCACGTCGAACTCGGCACGGGGCAGCAGGTCACGCGGGTCGTCGAGCGAGCCGCGGAGGTCGATTCGAGAGATCACGCCACCCAGTGTAAGGAGTGGCCGGAACGGGCGGCCCCGCATTTCAGTCCGTGATACGAAGAGCGAGACGACCGGGGGAAGCAGGGGGGAACCATGACCGAACGGGCACCCGACGGCTGGACGGTGACCGAGCAGGGGCTCTGGCACGCGTTCCGGCACGGCCGGATCCACGACCTGCGGGTCGGCGTGGCCGAGCAGGACGACCCGTTCGGCGACGCCGACTGGGGGCCCGGGCGCACCGTCCGCGCCGAGGTGCTCTCCCGGCTGTTGCTGGACGGGCCCACCGCCGTCTCCGGCCGGGTCGCCTCGCTCAAGCTGACCGGCGCCCTGATCGCCGGCCCGCTGCGGCTGGCCGGCGGCACCATCAGCCACTACGTCGAACTGCACGAGTGCCGGTTCGAGCAGAAGGTCCTGATGTCCGAGGCCGAGGCGGGCACGGTGCGCTTCGTCGGCTGCCTGATCCCGCGCCTGGAGGCCTCCCGGCTCGCCACCTCCGGCGACCTGCACCTGGCCCGCTGCCGCCTCCCGCAGGGGGTCCGGCTCACCGACGCCCGGATCGGCACCGACCTGCTGCTCAACCAGGCCGTGCTCGGCGGCGACCGGTTCGGCCGGGCGCTGTCCGCCGACGGCCTCGCCGTCAGCCAGGACTTCGAGGCCGAGCGGCTGGAGGCCGTCGGCGAGATCAGCCTGCGCACCGCCCGGATCGGCGGCCGGTTCTCGCTGCGCGGCGCCCGGCTGCAGGCCGTCCCGGAGAACCCCAACGCGCTCAACGCCCCGCGAATAACCGTCGGCCACACGCTGTACCTGAGCAGCTCGGCGGACCGGGGCTGGACCGACTCGCAGTCCTACTACGGCTCCGGCTACGGCCAGGTCATCCCGCCCAGCGCCTCCAGCACCCCGTTCCGCGCGTACGGCCGGGTCCGGCTCTCCGACGGCCGGTTCGAGAACGCCTGCCTGATCTCCGGCGCCGAGTTCCACCTCGGGGAGGGGGACGAGCTCGCGCTGCGCCGGATCCAGACCCCCGAGCTGCGGTTCACCTGCCGCACCCCGCCCACCGGGCCGGTCTCGCTCTCCCGCGCGCGGATCGGCAACCTGGTCGACTCCCCCGAGGCCTGGCCGCACGGCCGCCACCTGGGCCTCACCGGCTTCACCTACGAGTGCCTGCGCCCGGCCGTGCCGTTCACCGTCCGGCAGCGGATCGCCTGGCTGGAGGGCTCCTCGGTCGACTTCCAGCCCGAGTCGTACGAGCAGCTGGCCGCCGCCCTGCGCCGGGACGGCGCCGACGACGACGCCCGCGAGGTGCTCTACGCCAAGCAGCGCCGCCGCCGGCAGACCCTGCCGCTGCCGTCCCGGATCTGGGGCCGGATCCAGGACGCCACCGTCGGCTACGGCTTCCGCCCCAACCGGGCCGCCCTCTGGCTGCTGCTCGCCTGGGCGCTCGGCAGCCTCTACTTCGCCACCCACGAGCTGCAGCCGCTCAAGGCCGACGAGCGGCCGCACTGGAACCCGGTGCTCTACGCGCTCGGCCAGCTGCTGCCCGTGGTCGACCTCGGCCAGCAGGGCTGGAACCCCGGCGGGACCTCCCAGTGGGTGGCCGCCGGCCTGGTCATCGTCGGGTGGGTGCTCGCCACCACCGTCGCCGCCGGCGCCAGCCGGATGCTCCAGCGCGGCTAGAACCGGCCCCGGCACGGGCCCCCGGGACGGGTGGGGGCACCCGGCCGGGGCCCCGTGCCGGTAACCCCCGGGCGCCCGCCCGCCCCGGGGAACTACGCTGTCCGCCGTGACAGAACGGCTGCCCCTCTTCCCGCTGAACACCGTGCTCTACCCGGGCCTGGTGCTGCCCCTGAACGTCTTCGAGGAGCGCTACCGCCGTCTCGTCGCCGACCTGCTCGCCCTGCCCGAGGACCAGCCCCGGCGGTTCGGCGTGCTGGCCATCAAGGACGGCCGCGAGGTCGCCCCGGTCCGCCCCGACGACGGCCCGGCCGGCCCGCTGAACGGCCTCGGCACCGTCACCGGCGACCCGCTGGAGGCGCTCCACCACATCGGCTGCGTCGCCGACCTCACCTCCGTCCAGCCCCAGCCGGACGGCCGGTACGAGCTGCTGGTCACCGGCACCACCCGGTTCCGGCTCCGCTCGGCCGACACCGGCGGCCCGTACCTGACCGGCGAGGCCGAGCCGATCGAGGAGCGCACCGGGGAGGGCTCCGGCGCCCTCGCCTCCGAGGTCGAACGCGCCTTCCGGACGTACCAGAAGCGCCTGGCCGGCGCCCGCGAGGCCAGCACCGTCGGCCGCCAGGAGCTGCCCGACGACCCCCAGGTGCTCTCCTACCTGGTCGCCGCCGCGACCGTCCTGGAGACCCCGCTCAAGCAGAAGCTGCTCGCCTCCCCCGACAACGCCCAGCGGCTGCGCCTCGAACTCGACCTGCTCCGCCGCGAGACGGCCGTGCTCGGCTGGCTCCCCTCGCTGCCCGCCGCCGACCTCACCCGCCAGTCCTTCAGCCCCAACTGACCGGCCCGGGGCGGCCCGACCCGGGCGGCCCCGGGACCGGGCAGCCCGTCCACCGGAGACCCGCACATGGCCAAGAAGCCGAAGAAGGGCGGCCAGGGCACCCCTGCCACCGTCGCCCTGGAGACCGCCGCCGTGCCGTTCACCGTCCACGCCTACGCGCACGACCCGGCCGCCGCCTCCTACGGCGGCGAGGCCGCCGAGGCCCTCGGCGTCCCGGCCGACCGGGTCTTCAAGACCCTGGTCGCCGACGTCGACGGCGTCCTCACCGTGGGCGTCGTCCCGGTCGCCGGCCGGCTCGACCTCAAGGCCCTGGCCGCCGCCGTCGGCGGCAAGCGCGCCGTGATGGCCGACCCGGCGGCGGCCGAACGCAGCAGCGGCTACGTCCTGGGCGGCATCTCCCCCCTGGGTCAGCGCCGTCCGCTGCGCACCGTCGTCGACGACGGCGCGCTCGCCCATCCCACCGTCTACGTCTCGGCCGGCCGCCGGGGCCTGGAGGTCGAGCTGGCCCCGGCCGACCTGATCACCCTCACCGCGGCGCGCACCGCCCCGATCACCCGCTGAGGCCCCTCAGGGCCCCGGGAGCGCACAGGGAGCGCCCGGGGAGCGCCCGGGGGAGTCAGCCCCGCCGCCCGTCCTCCGGCGGCACCGGCCCCGGATGCTCCGGGTGACCCGGGTGACCCGGGAACGCCTGCCCCGCGCCCTCCGGGGGCACCGGCGCGCCGTACGGCCCCGCCCAGTACGGCGGCGGGTCCTCCTCGCGCTTCCCGAACGCCGCCGACAGCGCGAGCAGCACCACCATCGCCGCCATCGGCCAGGCCAGCACCGCCCCGTACGCACCGAGGTCGATGTCCGCCCGGAAGTGCCCGCCGTTCCCGACCCGCCGGGCCTCCGCGATCAGGTCGCGGCTCGGCCCGAGCCAGCGTCCCAGCCCCCAGGCGCCGACCGAGGCGAGCAGCCCGCCGACGGCGAGCCCGAGGGCGACGGCGATCCCGCCGCCGCGCTTGCGGGTGACCAGGAACGCCCCGAGCGCCGTCAGCACGCCCATGCCCAGCCCGATCAGCACGAAGACGCTGTCCGCGCCGGCCCGCTGCTCCCCCTCCGGGTCGCCGTAGAGGATCTTGTTGCCGTCCACCACCAGCGGCACCTTGGGCGCCAGCCAGGCCCACAGCCCGGCCATCGCCACGCCCAGCACCAGACAGGCCAGGACCGTGATCGCACCGATCCGCAGCTCGGGCGCCAACCGCTGCAGGGAGGGCTCGTTCGACCGCTTCGCGGAGACCAGGTCCAGCACCGGGTAGGAACCCGGCGCCGGGGCCCGCGGCGGCGCGTACGGATCGGGAACGGCGTCCGCGACGGCGTCGGCGTCGGCTCGCGCGGGATCCGGAGGTGTGTTCGGTACGGTCACGGTGCCATCGTTTCACGACCGCCGCCGCGGCGACCGCGCCACCCGCGCACCCCGGCCCGGCGGGCGCGGGCCGCGCCTACCGCCGGGTCGCCCGCCGGTAGGCCCACGTGGCGGCCGCCAGCGACACCACGCCCACCCCGGCGCAGACCGCCAGGTCGCCGAGCACCGCCGCCCAGTCCGGGTCCGGTTCGAAGGTCCGTGCGAACGCCTCGACCCCGTACGTGGAGGGGAGCAGGTCGCGCATCCAGAGCACCGGCTGCGGCAGGTGGTCGACCGGCAGGACGCCGAGCAGCAGCGCGGCCGACATGCCGAGCTGCCCGAGCATGGTGGCCAGCTCCTGCCGGGGCGCGAGCAGCCCGCAGATCGCTCCGAGCCCGGAGAGCGCCGCACCGGCCAGCGGCACCACCGCGAGCAGCACCCACAGCTGTCCGAGCGGCAGCCCGAACATGACGGCGCCCGCGCCCGCCGTGACCAGCGTCCCGGGCAGCGTGAACGAGGCGTACGCGGCGGCCGCCCCGAGCACCACCGAGGCGGCCGGCACCGGCAGCGTCGCGTAGTGGTCGAGGCCGCCGGTGGCCCGCAGCCGGCCGAAGTACTGGGCGAGCAGGTTGAGCGCGACGAACGCGACGACCAGCACGCTGGAGCCGGCCACCACGTACCGGGCGGCCGAGGTCTGCCCGGCGTCGACCACGCCCCGCATCATCACCAGGATGCCGAGCGACTGGAAGGTGGCCACGAACAGCAGCGGGATCCGCGCCACCCGGGCCCGCGCCAGCTGCGCCCGGTAGACCGCGGCGAGGGCGGGCAGCAGCCGGGCCGCCGGCGCGAGCGGGGCGGGCCCGCCGCCCGTGGCCGGTGCGGTCCGTGGCGGAGCCGAGAGCAGCGTCACTTGGCCAGTCCTCCGTGGCGGCCGCCCAGCTTGAGGTACGCGTCCTCAAGGCTCGGGGTGGCCAGAGTGAAGTCGTCCAGGGCCGCGAAGGCCGGGCCGGTGGTGACGGCGGCGACCAGTTCGCGGGCCTGCTCGGGGGTGGTGCGGACGGTCCAGCGGCGGCCGGTGCGCTCGGCCCGTTCCGCGAGCGCGGCCACGGCGGGGACGCCGAGCGGCGCCTCGTCCCGCCAGACCAGGTCGAGCCGGACGTCGCCGTCGACCAGCGCCTTGAGGCCGCCCGGAGTGTCACAGGCGATGATCCGGCCGTCGTCGACCACGGCGACCCGGTCCAGCACGGTCTCCGCCTCGATGACGTTGTGGGTGACCAGCAGCACGGTCGCGGCCCGCTCGGCCCGACGCCGCTCCACGGCGGCCCAGACGGCCCGGCGGGCGATCGGGTCCATGCCGGTGGTGGGCTCGTCGAGGACGAGCAGCGGCCGGTCACCGACCAGGGCGGCGGCGAAGCAGGCGAGCCGGCGCTGGCCGCCGGAGAGCTTGGCGAGCGGCCGGTGGGCGAGCGGCTCCAGCGCCAGCTCGGTGATCACCTCGTCGGCCGCCGCCCGGGCCTGCGCCCGGCCGAGGCCGCGCAGCCGGCCGGTGGTCTCGGCGGCGAGGGCGACGGTCAGCTCGTCCAGCGCGGTGGACTCCTGCCCGAGGTAGCCCAGCAGCCTGGCGGCCCGCTCGGGGTGCTTGACCACGTCGTGGCCGAGCAGCTCGATCGAACCGGAGTCGGGCCGCAGCAGTCCGGTCAGCTGGCGGACCAGGGTGGACTTGCCGGCGCCGTTGGGTCCGAGCAGCCCGAAGATCTCCCCCTGCCGAACGGTCAGGGTGATGCCGTCGTTGGCCCGGATCTCGGTGGCGGCGGCGCCGCGCCCGGCGCGGTACGTCCTCACGAGGTCGCGCACGGCGCAGCACGGCGAGGTCTTCTGGGGTGCCCGCCCGGCCGTCTCGCTCACGACCGACGACTCTACGCGGTGCAACCGGCGAACCGGACAAGGGGGCCCGTTCCGCCACCCCTTCGCAGGTCAGTCGTCCCGGCAGGTCAGTCGTCGACGACCAGCTCCCCACCGGGGACGCGGGCGGCGAGCTCCTTCCAGAAGCCGGCCCGGATCGCGTACCGGTCGTGCTCGTCGATCTGGTCGTCCTTGTGGGCGAGCAGGCCGAACCGGGCGGCGTAGCGGAGGAGCTCGCCGTCGACCCGGTGCGGGATGCGCGGGTAGTCGGGCCAGAGCACGGTGAGCCGTTCGACGTCACCGAGCCGCCCGGTCCATCGGCGGGCGAAGACCTGGCCGACCTCGTGGGCGTCGCCGCCGATCGTGGTGATGTCCTCCTCGCGGTCGGCCCAGCGCTGTTCGGCGGTGGTGAGCTGGGCGAGGGTGGGCAGGCCGTCGCCGGCGGTGACGGCCGGTTCGGGGACGGGCCGGTCGACCCAGCCGCGGTCGGAGGACCAGCGCAGCACCGGACCGGCCTGCTGGTGGTGGGCCGCGGGGGCCGGCCGGTCGACGCTGCGCCCGGCGAGGTCCTTGGGGGTGGGGACGACCTTGAGCGCGGTGGCCGACTGCGGTCGGCCGTTGGCCACCGGGACGGCGGCGGGGGCGGGAGCGGGAGCGCCTGCGGCCGGGCGGACGGCGACCGACGCGGCGGCGGGCAACGAGCCGGGCAGCGTGCCGGGAAGGGCGGCGGGGGGCGCGGTGGGCGGGGCGGCGAGGATCTTGACGATCTCGTGGCGGGGGCCGGGAGCGGGGAAGACGGCGGAGGTCTCGCGGAGGCTGAACGAGCCCTCGATCCACTCGCGGTCCAGGACCCGCCGTTCGTCGGCCTCGCCGACCAGGTCCTCGGACTGGTTGAAGTCGCCGTCGGCGGCCTGGAGCGCCCAGAGGTGGACGACGACGCCGTGTTCCTTGGCGGACATCATGCCGGGCAGCAGGTCCCCGTCCCCGGTGATCAGGACGACGTCGGCGCAGGCCCGGTTGCGGGCGAGTTCGGACAGCTCGGCGTGCATCGCCGCGTCGACGCCCTTCTGCACCCAGCGGCCCTCGGCCCGGGTGAGCGCGCCGAGCCGGACGGTGACCCGGGGCAGGACCCGGAGGCGGCGGTGCTCCGGCATCGGGCGCCGCTCGGGGGCGGCGTCGAACCAGTAGATGCGCAGCAGCGGCAGGCCGGTCTCGGCCTCGGCCCGCTCGCGCAGGGCGGCGATCAGCGCGGTGTGGTCGACGGAGATCTTGGACCGCGACGGGTCTCCGGCGAGCAGGCTGGCGGCGGCGCCCAGCAGGTATCCGGCGTCCACCAGGACGACACAGCGGTCCATCGCGCACCTCGTTCCGCTCGCCCTCGGGGTCCGGCTCCGCCGGGGGCGGCGGTTCCGTGGTGGGCGCGGTCCGCCCGGCTCCCGGGCGGGGAGGGGGTGAGGGGGTACCCGCAACCGCCCGATCGTTGGGTCACCTTTTCCCCCTGGTTCGCCGGCCGAACCTCGGCGGTCCGTCGCGGTCCCGCAACAGGTCGAAGGGCCCCGCCGGCTCGGCGGGGCCCTTCGTACCGGTGGTGCCGGGTGCCCGGCCCCCGGGTCAGCCCTTGAGTTCGGCGGCGACCAGCTCGGCCAGCTGGACGGCGTTGAGCGCGGCGCCCTTGCGCAGGTTGTCGTTGGAGACGAACAGCGAGAGGCCGTTCTCGACCGTCTCGTCGGCACGGATGCGGCCGACGAAGCTCGGGTCGCGGCCGGCGGCCTGGAGCGGCGTGGGGATCTCGCTCAGCTCGACGCCGGGGGCGCCGGCGAGCAGCTCGGCGGCCCGCTCGGGGCTGATCGGACGCTCGAAGCGGGCGTTGATCTGCAGCGAGTGGCCGGAGAAGACCGGGACGCGCACGCAGGTGCCGGCGACCTTCAGGCCGGGGATGCCGAGGATCTTGCGGCTCTCGTGGCGGAGCTTCTGCTCCTCGTCGGTCTCGTTGGAGCCGTCGTCGACGATCGCGCCGGCCAGCGGCAGCACGTTGAAGGCGATCGGGCGCTTGTAGACCTGCGGCTCGGGGAACTCGACCGCGGAGCCGTCGTGGGCGAGCGCGGAGGCGCCGTCGACCACCTTGGCGGCCTGGTCCTGCAGCTCGGCCACGCCGGCCACGCCGCTGCCGGAGACCGCCTGGTAGGTGGAGACGACCAGGGCGGCGAGTCCTGCCTCGTCGTGCAGCGGGCGCAGCACGGGCATGGCGGCCATGGTGGTGCAGTTCGGGTTGGCGATGATGCCCTTGGGCCGGTCGGCGATGGCCTGCGGGTTGACCTCGGAGAC
This sequence comes from Kitasatospora sp. NPDC002965, assembly GCF_040611255.1. Classification (NCBI taxonomy): domain Bacteria; kingdom Bacillati; phylum Actinomycetota; class Actinomycetes; order Kitasatosporales; family Streptomycetaceae; genus Kitasatospora; species Kitasatospora sp. NPDC002965. Next base: position 52,919 of record NZ_JBEXNT010000019.1, read on the forward strand.
GACCAGCGGGACGTCGGGGTCGCGGCGCCAGGCGGAGGAGTTGTCGATGACGACGGCGCCCGCGGCGGCGGCCTTGGGGGCGAGCTCCTTGGAGGTGGAGCCGCCGGCGGAGAAGATCACGATGTCCAGGCCGGTGTAGTCGGCCGTGGCCGCGTCCTCGACCGTGACCTCGGTGTCCTGCCACGGCAGGGTGCGTCCGGCCGAACGGGCCGAGGCGAACAGCCGCAGCTGCTCCACCGGGAAGTTCCGCTCCGCCAGGATCTCGCGGACCACGCCGCCGACCTGACCGGTGGCCCCGACAATGCCGATCTTCATTTCCGACTACTCCTCTTGATCGTGCTGTTCACAGCCGCAACACTCCGCCCATCATGCCTTGTCACGGGCGGAATCCGGCCTGGTATTCCACGGTGTGAGAGGCCCGGACCCCTCAGTGGTCCAGACCAGTCGCCAGCTCCAGGGCCCGCGCGACCTCGGCCGGCCCGGCCGGCAGCAGCGGCAGCCGGACGTCCGGGGTCGGGATCCGCCCCTGCGCGTGCAGCACGCCCTTCACCACCGACGGGTTCGGCGCCGCGAAGGCGGCGAGCGCCAGCCCGGTCAGCCGGTGGCCCAGCGCACGGGCGCGTGCCGCGTCCCCGGCCTCCCACGCCTCCACCAGTTCGACGAAGCGCGCGGTGGCCAGGTGCGCGGCTGCGGGGATACCACCGGCGGCACCCAGGGCCAGCAGCGGCGAGAGGAAGGCGTCCTCCCCCGACAGCACCGCGAACCCCTCCGGCGCGGCCGCGAGCAGTTCCACCGCGGCCTGGTCCACCCCGCCGGTGGCGTACTTCACGCCCACCACGCCCGGCAGGGCCGCGAGCTCCAGCAGCGCGCCGGCCGACAGGTCCTGCCCGGTCCGGTACGGGATGTGGTAGACGACCAGCGGTACCGAACTCGCCTCGGCCAGCGCCCGGAAGTGCGCGACCGTCCCGGCCTCGCCGGGCCGCACGAAGGACGGCACGGTGACCAGCGCGGCGGTCACGCCCGGCACCCGCCCGGCGAGCCCCGCCAGCTCCGCCGCGGCCGCCCGGGTGTCCGGCCCGCCGGCGCCGACCAGCAGCCGGGCGCCCCGGTCGGCGCAGACCGCCGCGCAGACCTCGACGACCGCGCGCCGCTCGGCGTCGTCCAGGGTGGCCGGCTCCCCCGTGGTGCCGAGGGCCACTAGCCCGGCCGCGCCGGCGTCCAGCAGCGAGCCGGCCAGCTTCTCCAGCGCGTCGAGGGCGACCGAGCCGTCGGCCGCGAAGGGGGTGATCAGCGGGACGTGGATGCCGTGGAGAGCCGTGGTGTGTTCCATGACGACGATCCTGCGGCCGGCCGATCGCACAGGTCCAGTTCACATTTCCGAGGCTTCTCGTAAGCTGAGCCGATGCTCGACGTCCGACGCCTGCGCCTGCTGCGCGAACTGGCCCACCTCGGCACCATCGCCGCCGTCGCCGAGGCGCTCTCGTTCAGCCCCTCGGCGGTGTCCCAGCAACTGTCCGTCCTGGAGAAGGAGGCCGGCGTCCCGCTCCTCGAACGCACCGGCCGCCGGGTCGCCCTCACCCCGGCGGGCCTGAACCTGGTCCGGCACGCCGAGGCGGTGTTGGAGCGGCTGGAACAGGCCGACGCCGAACTCGCCCACGCCCGTGAGGGGTTGGCCGGCCCGCTCCGGATCGGCACCTACCCGTCGGCGGCCCGTGCGATCATCCCCGCCCTGCTCGCCGAACTGGCCGGCTGGCACCCGGGGCTGGAGCCGATGGTCACCGAGGTCGACCCGGCCGCCGTGGCGGCGGCGCTGCGCGCCGGGGAGCTGGACGTCGCCCTGGTGCACGAGTACGACCTGGTCCCGGCCGATCCGGAGCCGGGGCTGGCGGTGACCCGGCCGGTCTTCACCGAGCCGATGTACCTCGCGGCCCGGGGTCCGGGCAGCGTGGCCGACCAGCGCACCGAGCCCTGGATCCTCGCCCCGGCCGGCACCCTCTGCCACACGATGGCCGTCCGGGCCTGCGAGAGCGCCGGGTTCGCGCCCCGGATCCGCCACCAGATCGACGACTTCGCCACCGTGCTCGCCCTGGTCGCGGCGGGCCAGGGCGTGGCCCTGGTGCCCCACCTCGGCACCGCGGAGCCGCCGCCCGGCGTCACCCTCACCCGGCTGCCGATGTACCGCCGCACCCGGACGGCCTTCCGAGCCGGCGCCGGGGCCCACCCCGCGATCTCCGCGTTCGTCTCGGCCCTGTACACCGCCGTCCCGCCGGGGCTGCGCGGCTCGGCCTGAACGCGCCGGGGCGCCCACCCCCGGAAGGGTGGACGCCCCGCTCGACCCACGGCCGCACCGGGCCGGCCGCGGCCCGGCCGGTCGGTCAAGGGCCGGTCGGTCGGTCAAGGGCCGGTCGGTCGGTCAAGGGCCGGTCGGTCGGTCAAGGGCCGGTCAGCCGGCCAGGCAGCTCGGCCCGAGCAGCTGCTTCAGGTCCCCGAACAGCGCCGGATCCGACTTCACCCGGTGCCGGTCCAGCCGCAGCACGGTCGTCCTGTCCCGCGCCTCCAGCCGCACCCGCACCTCGGTCGTCCCCCGGTGGCTGCTCAGCACCTCGCCGAGCCTGGCCACCAGCGGCGGCGTCACCTTCACGCTCGGGATGTTGATGATGATCGGCGCGTCGGCGTGCGCGTTGGACAGGTCCGGAACCGACAGCTCCATCCCCATCAGCCGCGGCACGTCCTCCCGCTTGTCCAGCTTGCCGCGGACGAACACCACCGCGTCCTCGACCAGTTGCGAGGAGACCAGCTGGTAGCTGGCCGGGAAGAACATGCAGTCGATCGAGCCCGCCAGGTCCTCGACCGTCGCGATCGCCCAGGCGTTGCCCTGCTTGGTCATCTTCCGCTGGAGGCCCGAGATGATGCCGCCGATGGTGACGATGGTGCCGTCCGGCCGTTCGGCGAGGTCGGCGACCGCGCAGTCCGCCTTGTCGGAGAGCACGTGCTCGATGCCGTGCAGCGGGTGCGAGGAGACGTACAGGCCGAGCATCTCCCGCTCCTGGGTCAGCAGGAACGACTTCTCCCACTCGTCCTCGGAGAAGACGACGTCCAGCCCGAAGCTCGGCTCGTCGGCGTCCGCGTCGCCGCCGAAGAGGTCGAACTGCCCCTCGGCCTCCTTGCGCTTGACCCCGACCACGTTGTCGATCATCGGCTCGAACTGCGCGGTCAGGCCCTTGCGGGTGTGCCCGAGCGAGTCGAACGAACCCGCCTTGATCAGCGATTCCACGGTCCGCTTGTTGCAGACCACCGACTCCACCTTGTCCAGGAAGTCGGGGAAGGAGACGAACTTCCCCTTCGCCTTCCGGGTCCGGATCATCGACTCGACGACCGGCCCGCCGACGTTGCGGATGGCGGTCAGGCCGAAGCGGACCAGGGTGTCCCCGTGCGGGGTGAAGTCGGAGTCCGACTCGTTGACGTCCGGCGGGAGCACCTGGATGCCCATCTTGCGGCACTCGTTGAGGTAGACCGCCGACTTGTCCTTGTCGTCCTTGACCGAGGTCAGCAGGCCGGACATGTACTCGGCCGGGTAGTTGGCCTTGAGGTACGCCGTCCAGTACGAGACCAGCCCGTACCCGGCCGTGTGCGCCTTGTTGAACGCGTAGCCGGAGAAGGGGACCAGGACGTCCCAGACCGCCTGGATCGCCGCGTCCGAGTAGCCGTGCTCGCGGCAGCCCCGCTGGAAGGGGACGAACTCCGCCTCCAGGATCTCCTTCTTCTTCTTGCCCATGGCCCGGCGCAGCAGGTCGGCCTGGCCGAGCGAGTAGCCGGCCAGGATCTGCGCGGCCTTCTGCACCTGCTCCTGGTAGACGATCAGGCCGTACGTCGGCTTGAGGATCTCCTCCAGGGGCTTCTCCAGCTCCGGGTGGATCGGGGTGATCTCCTGCTGGCCGTTCTTGCGCAGCGCGTAGTTGGTGTGCGAGTTGACGCCCATCGGACCGGGCCGGTACAGCGCCAGCACCGCGGAGATGTCCTCGAAGTTGTCGGGCTTCATCAGGCGCAGCAGCGAGCGCATGGGGCCGCCGTCGAGCTGGAAGACGCCGAGCGTGTCGCCGCGCGCCAGCAGCTCGTAGGTCGGTTTGTCGTCCAGGGGCAGATCAAGCAGGTTGATCTTGATGCCCTTGTTCTTCTCGATCGCCTTGACGGCGTCGTCCATGATCGTCAGGTTGCGCAGGCCGAGGAAGTCCATCTTGAGAAGGCCGAGGCCCTCACAGGTGGGGTAGTCGAACTGCGTGATGGTGACGCCGTCGGTGTGCCGGGTCCAGACCGGGATGTGGTCGGTCAGCGGCTCGGCGGACATGATGACGCCGGCGGCGTGCACGCCGGGCTGGCGGATCAGGCCCTCGATGCCGCGCGCGGTGTCGATGACCTTGCGCACGTCCGGGTCGGTCTCGTACAGCCCGCGGATCTCACCGGCCTCGCCGTAGCGCGGGTGGCTGGTGTCCGTGATGCCGGACAGCGGGATGCCCTTGCCCATGACGTCCGGCGGCATCGCCTTGGTGATCCGGTCACCCATCGCGTACGGGTAGCCCAGGACCCGCGAGGAGTCCTTGATGGCGGCCTTCGCCTTGATGGTGCCGTACGTGACGATCATGGCGACCTTGTCGGACCCCCACTTGTCCGTCACGTACCGGATCACGTCACCGCGCCGGCGCTCGTCGAAGTCGATGTCGACGTCGGGCATGGAGATGCGCTCGGGGTTGAGGAAGCGCTCGAAGATCAGACCGTGCGGGATGGGGTCGAGGTCGGTGATGCCCATCGCGTACGCGACCAGCGAGCCGGCCGCCGAACCACGGCCCGGGCCCACCGCGATGCCCTGTTCCTTGGCCCACATGATGAAGTCGGCGACCACGAGGAAGTACGCCGGGAACCCCATCTGGATGATGGTGTCCATCTCGTACTCGGCGAGCTTCTTGTGCTCCTCGTCGTAACCCTCGGGGAAGCGCCAGTCCATGCCCTTCCACACCTGGGACTTGAAGAAGTCCGCCTCGGACTCGAAGCCCTCCGGGATGGGGAAGCGCGGCATCAGGTTCTTGAACTCGAACATGCCCGCGGTGTCGACCCGGGAGGCGACGAGCAGCTGGCTGTTCCGGCAGCCCTCCTGCCAGGCGTCCGAGGAGTCCAGCCCGTACATCTCGGCGGCCGACTTGATGTAGTAGCCGGTGCCGTCGAAGCGGAAGCGGTCCGGGTCGGAGAGGTTCTTGCCGGTCTGCACGCAGAGCAGCAGGTCGTGGGCGCCGGCGTCGCTCTCGGTGGTGTAGTGCGAGTCGTTGGTGACCACCGGCGGGATGTTCAGCTTCTTGCTGATCTCCAGCAGCCCGTCCCGGACCCGCTTCTCGATGTCCAGGCCGTGGTCCATCAGCTCAAGGAAGTAGTTCTCCTTGCCGAAGATGTCCTGGTAGTCGGCGGCGGACTTGACCGCCTCGTCGAAGTGGCCCAGCCGCAGCCGGGTCTGCACCTCGCCGGACGGGCAGCCCGTGGTGGCCATCAGGCCGGCCGCGTGCTCGGCGATGATCTCCTTGTCCATCCGGGGCCACTTCACGAGCCAGCCCTCGGCGTACGAGCGCGAGGTCAGCTTGAAGAGGTTGTGCAGGCCCTCCCTGTTCCGGGCCCAGATGGTCTTGTGGGTGTAGGCGCCGGACGCCGAGACGTCGTCCTTCTTCTGGTGCGGCTGGCCCCACAGGATGCGCTTGGTGTTGGACCGGGACTCCGGGGCGACGTACGCCTCGATCCCGATCACCGGGGTGATGCCCGCGGCGGTGGCCTGCTTGTGGAACTCGGCCGCGCCGTACATGTTGCCGTGGTCGGTCATCGCGACATGGGTCTGCCCCAGCCGCTCGACCTCCTTGAACAACTGCTTCAGCCGGGCGGCACCGTCCAGCATCGAGTACTCGGTGTGGACGTGCAGATGCGCGTACGGCTGGTCGCTCAAGGCGGGGCCTCCGGAGGCTCGTGCTGTCTGGCTGGCCGGCGAACGCGCAGGTCACGGGCAGTGCGCCTGGAAACAGTTGCGGCCCGAGCCACTCCCGGGGCCCGGACCAGCACTCACGCGTTCACGCTCCTACTCTAGCCTCCGGACGCACCCGCCTCCGGCCACGCGCCGCGCCCCGAAGGATCGCCCATGCCTCACCAGCAGCCCGCCGCCACCGACCGTGCCGAAACGGTACTCAGCGTCTTCGAAACAGCCTTCGGCGACCTGCTCGCCCAGGATCCGGCGGCGTTCCGGGTCAAGTTCCGGAAGATGGCGGCGTCCGCCTTCGCGTTCTACCGGGGCACCGCCGGCCTCTACTACGCGGACCTCACCACCGAGCCGTTCGCGTCCTTCGGCGCGCCGTTCCTCGACGAGCGCACCAGCCGGGTCTGGATCCACGGCGACCTCCACGCGGAGAACTTCGGCACCTACCTGAACGCCGAGGGACGCCTGGTCTTCAACGTCAACGACTTCGACGAGGCCTACGTCGGAGCCTTCACCTGGGACGTCCAGCGGCTCGCCGCCTCCCTCGCGCTGATCGGCTACGCCAAGGCGCTCTCGGACGCGACGATCACCGAGCTGGTCACCGCCTTCGCCACCGCCTACCGGGCCCGGATCTCCGCCCACGTCACGACCGGCGACGCCGACCCGTACACCCTGGACACCACCACCGGCCCGGTCCTCGACACCCTCCGGCAGGCCCGGGTGCAGACCCGGGTCTCGCTCCTCGACGGCGACACCGTCGTCGAGGGCTACGACCGCCGCTTCCGCCTCGGCGGCGGCGCGATCGAACTCGACGAGCCCACCAGGACCGAGGTGCTGGCCGCGTTCGAGGACTACCTGACCACCCTGCCGCCGGCCTCCCGCACCCGCCCGGCCGCGCTGCGGGTCAAGGACGTCGTCGGCCGCCGGGGGATCGGCATCGGCTCGGCCGGCCTGCCGTCGTACAACCTCCTGCTCGAAGGGCACACCGACGCCCTGGAGAACGACGTGATCATCTACATGAAGCAGGGGCAGACCCCGGCCGTCTCGCGCCACGTCACCGATCCCACCATCGCCGACTACTTCGAGCACGAGGGCCACCGCACGGTCATCTCCCAGCGCGCCCTCCAGTCCCACAGCGACCCGTGGCTCGGGTACACGACGCTGCGCGGCCGCGGCCAGCTGGTCGCCGAGGTCTCCCCGTACGCGACGGACCTCGACTGGACCGACCTCAACGAACTGCCCGACCTGCTCGCCGTCACCAGGTACCTGGGCCGGGCCACCGCCACCATGCACGCGGCGGCCGACGAGTCCTCCAGCGGCCACACCCTGGTGCCGTTCTCCACCGAGCACGCGATCGACGAAGCCCTCGCCCGGGACGAGGCCGGCTTCACCGCGATGCTCGTCGACTTCGCCCACGCCTACGGCGCCCGGGCCCGCGCCGACCACCAGCTCTTCGTGGACCTCTACCGCAACGGCCGCATCCCCGGCCTCTGATCACCCGCCGGTCAGGGCCGCCAACCGCTCCCCGGCGGCGGCCCTGACCTCGGGCTCCTCCAGCGCGTCGTCCCGCAGGTACGCGAGCCGCTCCCTGACGTCCGCGCGGTCCGGCGCGTGCCGCGCCCCGAGCAGCCGGGCCCCGGCCTCACAGTCCCAGAGACACTCCAGGTACACCTTGTCCAGGCCCGTCCGATCGATCTCCGCCAGCGCCTCCAGGTAGCGCACGCGCTCGTACGAGTGCGGCGTCCACAACCAGAACCGCCGGAGCAGCGACACCGCGTCCCGGGCCGCCGTCCCGAACCGCCGCAGCCCGTCGGCCGTCCTCATCGGCCCGCACCACCGCCGCTCCACCCAGTCCCGTTCCAGGTCGGCGACCAGCACCGGGACGTCCTCGGCCGTCCCGTGCCCGGCCAGCACCGCGTGACCCAGCAACCGCAGCCATCCGGGCTCCGTGACGGCGGCCCACTCCCGGGCGGCGGGCACCGCCAGGGGCCCGAGCTTCTCGACCACCCCGATCAGCGGCCACAGGACGTGCTTCCCGTCCGCCGTCCCCAGCGACGGCACCAGGGGGATCACCCCGGGCTCCGGACCCCGGTCGTCGATCACGTCGAGCGCGGCGGTCCTGCGCTCCTCCGACTCCCCGGGATCCGCCAGCAGCTCCAACAGCCCGGCGTTGTCGACGTCCGCCAACGGCTTCCGCTCCCGGGGCCCGTGCACCGGCCCGGGCCCGGCGAGCTCCCACCGGTACCACGGCTCCCCCCAGCGGTCCTCCGGGTCCCGCTCCGCCCGCTCCCGCCCGGTCTCCGCCAGGTCGTCCCACCACTCCACCGGCCACCGGTGCGCCATCTCCTCCAGCGCCGCGACCCAGTGCTCCCCCTCCTCCACGTACTCCCGCAGCGACTCCCGGGCCTCCCCCGACCCGTCCAGCGCGAGCAGCGCCAACACCCGCGCGGCTCGCCCGCTCGCTTCCTCCCCCGCGCCGAGCCCCTCCGCCACCGGCCCCAGCGGCAGCTCCAAGTCCCTCACCAGCCGGGCCAGGTAGAGCCCCCGCTGGTCGACCGAGTCCCACCGCCAGTCCCACCGGACGCAGCCGTAGACGATCTCGGCAGCGGCCGCAGGATCCTCGACGGCCATCCGCGCCCCCAGCCCCCGCCCCCGCTGCACCAGCCCCGCCAACGTCGCCGCCGGCGCATACCGCCCCTCACTCATCACCATCCCCCCATCCTCCCCTCCACGGCACATCCACCACGGCGCAGACCACCTTGCCGTCCGGCATCGGCTCCCACCACCGGCACCGCGACACCCCTCGCACCACAACGAGGCCCCGCCCGCACTCCCCGGGCTCGCGGGGAGCACACGTGCCGAAGAACTACACCGAAGTTTCGACCGTCTACGGGCTCGGGCGCTCGGCCCACCCGAGACCTACCCGCGGCTGACCATCATGCTCATGGAGAGTCGCACGGGATCAACAAGCCCGATCCCGCCGAGACCGATTTCTCCGATGTCGCCTGGGAGAAGTCCCCGTTCAGCGGAGGGGGCGACAACTGCGTCGCGTTCGGCGTGATCGGCGAGTTCGTCGCCGTCCGCGACTCCAAGAACCCCCCACCGACCCCGCTGGCCTACACCCGCTCCGAGATCCGCGCCATGGTCGACGGCGCCAAGGCCGGCGCCTTCGACCACCTGCGCTGAACTTCCTCCGGTTCCGACACGATACGGCCGCCTTCGTCGCACACGACGAAGGCGGCCGGGCCCTACCCTTGCATTCCTGGACTCACAACTGAGGTGGCACGCCTGGTCGGGCACGGAAGCCCTGGCCAGATCCTGTTGGGACACACGATCACGTACTGTCCCGACCACCGGCTGTCCGACACCCAACAGGACCACACCGCGTCGGATCCAACAGCCAGCTGCTCACTTGCAGCCTGACGGCGTTCCGCCAGCGGCAACCAGTGGTCACCCTCCGGCAAGTGCTCGCGGTATCGAGCCGCCAGCCACGCGACTGCATCACCCACAGTCGCCCAGGTACCCCGCACTTGACTGACTGGCCGCTGCAACCACCAGCCCGTCATCATCGGTGGAAGCTCCGAGTACCGGAATCCTCCGCCCTCCACCGGCCTACGCTCCGACTCCTTCGCCAACAGTCGGCCATCACCAGCCCACTCATAGCCGTGATAATGCAACTGCGCCTCTCCTCAAAGACACTGCTGCCCTGGCCGCCCGCAGCACTTCGGGCGGCCAGGGCTGGCATCGGACCGAGCAGCACTCAGAGCGACAGGCCGAACCTCAGAGGATCGATCCCCGCGGCGCTCAACTCCTCGACAGTGAAGAGCAACGGCTGCCCGTCCGGACGCTTGCTGTCGCTGAGGGCGAACACGCCCGGGGCGTCCGGCACGACGCCGAGAGTCACGCAGGTCTCGGTGTCGTCGCCCCCTCCCTGGTTGCCGCCGCACGCACGGTAGAACTCGACCCTCGACAGGTCGAGTTCGTAGAGGTTGCGCTCACTCATCGCCTACACCTTCCTGGTGAATTCGAGCGAGAATTCCCCGCGCCACCAAGATAGGTCCAACCAGCGGCCCGATCCACGGCTATTCACGTGACCGCATAATTTCGCTAGGCGCCACGGCGAAAATCATCCGACCATCGTTCGAGCTGCGCCCGAGCATCTCCACCGAAGAGTGCGTAGCTCTCCATCGTCGAGAAAGCCTCCACATGCATGACCACATCCCTCGGGTCTCGAATCACCAGAACTCCACTGGTGGTTTCGATCGTGACGAGGGATTTGTCATAAATGGTGAAAGTGTCCATTGGAGCAACGGGCATGCGGCCCCGCAAAGGGATGACGCCGATCCGGACATTTGGCAGCCTCGAAACGGACGCAAGCCGATCCAGCTGCACAGCCATAGCCGGAGCCGAGATCAGCGGCCACCTTACCGCCATCTCCGACAACAGGAAAGTGAACCGCTTTCGGGCGTCATAGAGAACCTCCTGGCGGCTCAACTTCCGCGCGATCAGCCGGCTCTGGTCCCCGCCGAGGTGGGCCAGACTGGCCCTGATGTACTCGGGAGTCGACAGCAGGCCGGTGATCATCGAGAGCAGGAAGTACCTGAACTCGACGGTGCCGGCCTCCATGCCGGCCAGTTCCTGCTGCTTGTACTGGAGGCCTCTACGCCGGAGCGATCGGAGGTCCTGCCACTCGGTGTGAGCCAGGCGGACAAGCTCCGCCACCCTGGCGAGCACGTCCGGCGGGGCATCCAGAGCGCGGAGGATCTGCTCGACATCTACCGGATTCGCCGGAGTCTTCCCGTTCTCGATCCGGGAGATCTTGGATTGCGACATGTTGCAGCGCACAGCGAGCCGGGCCCCTGAGAGCCCGGCTCGCTGTCGCAGCTCTTTCAATGTCGCAGCCAGTTCCTGCTTCGAGCGGCCCAGCTGCTCCGGGTGGAGCGTCACGACCCGACGTACTCCAGGAACGGCACGGATTCCGCAACAGCAATGCGCCGATACTCGATGAAGGGCGCGGGATCACCATCGAAGAGTTCTCGGCTGATCTGCGTCCCGTCCGCCCGGTAATTCATCAGGACGACTTTTGACCTGTCGAACATCCAGAAGTCCTGAGCACCCACCAAGGGATTCTCCCGGTCGGTCACATCGAGGATTCGAATACCCTCGCCGGCAGTGACATGATGCCGGTAGTAGTGATCGAACTCGAAACGAAGGTAGTCCGAGAGTGGGCGAGTGACAACATGGACCCTCCCGACCTTCTTCCCCTCGGCCGACCACTGCCGGACTTCACTCATCCAGCCGGACTCATAGTCATCGGGGGAATTCTCTCCGTCCAGGAAGCGCGCCAGCTTCTCCGCCTCCTGTGGCACGGCGTAGGCGGGCAGCGTTTCGAGCCTCCACGCCTCCAACCGCATGGAGTCGAAGCACTGCTCCCAGGCATCACCAGCCAAGAGCACGGAACGCCTCCCTCAACACGCTCTCGGGAATCTCGACCAGCCCCTCGCCCACGGGCGGGGCAAAGGCCTCGGACAGCTCGCCCTGAACCACGAACGACCCCGCTTCCGTCCGGTAGACGTTGGGACAGTCCTTCTCCCCGCACTCGCCACTGCCGCTACCTGTGAGCCGAGTGAGCACTGCACGTCCGGACACGTCAAGCCTCCTTGGGCCGAGCATGGTTGACCAGCTGACAGCCAAGCTAGCGACGCCGGGCGCAGACCGTCCACGCATAACCGCGACTATGCACGTCATCGACTAATGATCACGACCCGAGCTCCTCGGCGGCTCAGCACAGCCTCCCCGGCTTCCGCCCACTTCGAGGTCCGAACCGCAGTCGGCGCATTCGTCCCCGCCCCTGGCCCCCTCACCGCCCCACCGCACGGCCGCCGTCGGCGTGGGCCACGCAGGCGGGCCGGTACCCCGCGCGGGGCGGGGGGCCGGGC
>NZ_JBEXNT010000019.1:64868-96485 GCF_040611255.1 Kitasatospora sp. NPDC002965
AGCCCCCGCGGCCCGCGCCACGCCCCCCGCCCCCGGACCCCCGGGCGGGTTCGTCGGCCGGGCCGACTTCCCGCGCAGGCAGGACAGCGGCGACCTCAGGCGGCCTGTTCGTCCAGCTCGGCGAGGAAGTCCAGGGCCACGGCCCACGTCCGCTCCGCCGCTTCGGCGTCGTAGTCGGCCAGGTCGGGGTCGGTGAAGACGTGCCCCGCGCCCCGGTAGCGGTGGATCTCCACGTCGGCACCGGCCTTGCGCATGCCCAGGTACCAGGCGTTCAGCCAGTCCTCGGGCTCGAACGGGTCGGGCTCGGCGATGTGCAGCTGGACCGGGATCGAGGTGGCCGCGTCCTCGCGGATGTCGGACGTGCCGTGCAGGAGCAGCAGGCCGAGGGCCTTCTCGTCGGCGAGCGCGAGGTTCTGGGCGAGCGAGCCGCCGAGCGAGAAGCCCGCGTAGACGAGCGGCGCCCCGGAGCCCAGCAGCGGGGCGGCGGCTCCGACGGCCAGCCGCAGCAGCTCGTCGCTGCCGACCTCCTCCTTGTACGCCATGCCCTCCTCGACGTCGTCGAAGGTCCGTCCCTCGAAGAGGTCGGGGGTGTGCACGGTGTGCCCGGCGGCGCGCAGCCGGTCGGCGGCGGCGTGGACGGCGGGGCGCAGGCCGTACACGGAGTGGAGGAGCAGGATCTGTGCCACGGGCGGGACTTCCTTGCGACAGGGGGCCGGAACAGCCTCCCATCATCGCGCATGGCCGCCGGGTGGCCGAGCGCACCCGCCACGATGGCGGGACGCCACACCTCGGTGAAGCAGCGACGAACAGTCAGTTCAACGTATGGAACAGCGCATTACCGACCGGTAGCCTGTCCGCCGTGACTGACCTTGTCGATGACATGACCGCCGCCCGCCCGCACCGCCGCCAGGTGCTCAAGGCCACCGCCCTCGCGGCCGGCGCCGCCGCCCTGCCGCTCACCCTCGGCACCTCGGCCCACGCCGCGACCGCCCCGCAGTTCCTGCACGGCGTCGCCTCCGGCGACCCGCTCCCCGACGGCATCCTGCTCTGGACCCGCGTCACCCCGGCCCCGGAGGCCGTTCCCGGCTCCGGCCTCGGTGCCGACACCGACGTGCGCTGGGAGCTCGCCACCGACAAGGGCTTCACCCGGCTCGCGGCGAGCGGCACGGTGACCACCACCGCCGCCACCGACCACACCGTCAAGGCGGACGTCCGCGGCCTCACCCCGGGCACCCTCTACTGGTACCGCTTCACCGCCGGCGGGACGGTCTCCCCCCTCGGCCGCACCCACACCACCCCGGCCGCCGACTCCGCCCTCGACCGGCTCCGCTTCGGCGTCGCGTCCTGCGCCAACTGGGAGGCCGGCTACTTCTCGGCGTACCGTCACCTGGCGGCCCGCGGCGACCTCGACGCCTTCCTCTTCCTCGGCGACTACATCTACGAGTACAAGACCGGCGAGTTCTGCGCCCGCGGCTCGGTGGTCCGCCCGCACGCCCCTGCCCACGAGATCCTCACCCTCGCCGACTACCGCACCCGGCACGGCCGCTACAAGACCGACGAGGACCTCCAGGCGCTGCACGCCCAGGTCCCGACGATCGCGATCTGGGACGACCACGAGTTCGCCAACGACGCCTGGTCCGGCGGCGCCGAGAACCACACCCCGGGCGCCGAGGGCGACTGGGCGGCCCGGGTGGCCGGCGCCAAGCAGGCCTACTTCGAGTGGATGCCGGTCCGTCCGTCCGTCGCGGGCACCACCTACCGCCGTCTGCGCTACGGCAAGCTCGCCGACCTGCACCTGCTGGACCAGCGCTCGTTCCGCTCCCAGCAGGTCAAGGTCGGCAACGGCGACGTCGACTCGGCCGAGCGCACCATCACCGGCCGCGCGCAGATGGACTGGCTGAAGTCCGGCCTCTCCGCCTCCGACACCACCTGGCGGCTGATCGGCAACGAGGTGATGATCTCCCCGGTCGCCCTCTTCGCCCTCCCCGACTACATCCTTCGCCCGCTGGCCAAGCTGCTCGGCCTGCCCGGCGAGGGTCTGGCGATCAACACCGACCAGTGGGACGGCTACACCCACGACCGCCGCGAGCTGCTCGGCCACCTCAAGGCGAACGGCATCACCAACACCGTCTTCCTGACCGGCGACATCCACTCGGCCTGGGCGTCGGACGTCCCGAACGAGGCCGCCACGTACCCGCTGTCCGGCAGCGCCGCGACCGAGTTCGTGGTCACCTCGGTGACCTCGGACAACATCGACGACATCCTGAAGGTCGCGCCGCAGACCCTCTCGCTGGTCGCCACCGCCGCGCTCCAGGCCTCCAACCGGCACATCAAGTGGGTCGACCTGGACTCGCACGGCTACGGCGTGCTGGACATCACCCCGAGCCGGACGCAGATGGACTACTACGTCGTCTCCGACCGGACCCGCAAGGACGCCACCACCAAGTGGACGCGCTCCTACCGCACCAGGTCCGGCACCCAGCAGGTCGAGCGCGTCTACTCGCCCGTCAAGTAGCCGCCGGCACGACGGCCCCGCCCGCCGGTCAGCGGCGGGCGGGGCCCCGGCCGAGGGCCCCGCCCGAGGAGCGCGGCCGGGGCGGTCAGGACACCACGTCCTTGCGGGCGAAGCCGCGGAACGCCAGCGCCAGCAGCACCACCGCGTAGGACAGCGACAGCGACACGCCCTGCACCATGCCGCCCCACTCCAGCTGCGGCTGCAGGGCGTCCGCCCACGCGTACTGCCAGTGCGCGGGCAGCCACGCCCGCAGGTCACCGAGCGCGGTGATGGCGTCCAGCACCCCGGTGATGATCGAGGCGAACACCGCCCCGCCCACGGCCCCCAGGGGCGCGTCGGTGGCGGTGGAGAGCCAGAACGCCAGCGCGGCGATCACGACCTCGCTCAGGAAGACGAACACCACCGCGACCGCCAGCCGGGGCAGAGCCTCCCCTGCCGTCAGGCTCGCGCCGGCCGGCAGCTTCAGATCGCCCCACCCGTACGCGGCGGTGCCGACGCCCAGTCCGACCAGCGGCAGCAGCAGCACCGCGACCGCCGAGAACAGCAGCCCGACCGCGAACTTGCGGGCCAGCAGCCGGGCCCGGGGCACCGGCGCGGCCAGCAGGTACCGCAGCGAGGACCAGCTCGCCTCGGAGGCCACCGTGTCGCCGCAGAACAGCGCGACCGGGATCACCAGCATGAAGCCGGTGCCCATGAAGAGCATGGTGGCCGCGAAGTTCGGCCCGGACGAGGTGGCCAGTTCGATGAACGTGGTCCGGTCGGCCCGGTTCGGGGTGCCGGCCACCTGGAACGCCGCCAGCACGATGAGCGGCATCGCGGCCAGCACGCCACCGATCACCATCGTCCGCCGGCGCCGGAGCTGACGGACCACCTCGACGCGCAGCGGCAGCGTCCGACCGGCCCGGTACCCGGGGGCGTGGTCCGGCGACACCCCGCCCGACGAGCCACCGGACGAGCCACCGGACGACGACACCCCAGAAGACACCACGGCGCTCACGCCGTACCTCCGATCAGCGACAGGAACGCATCCTCCAGCCGGCGCTGCGGCCCGGCCGACGCGACCGGCACCCCGAGCCGCACCAGCTCGGCCAGCAGCTGACTGGCAGCCATGCCGTCCAGCCGGACGAGCAGCCCGCCCTCGGCCGCCTCCGCCGACGCGACGCCGGCCAGGGCCGCCACCTTGTCGGCCGCCGCCGCCAGCTCCTCGGCCCCGAACGAGGCGTCGGTCCCGACCAGCAGTTGCTCGCCTCCGCCGACGATCTCCGCGACCGCGCCGGTGGTGATCAGCCGGCCGCGGTCCATGACCACCAGGTCGGTGCAGCTCTGCTCGACCTCCGCCAGCAGATGGCTGGAGACGATGACGGTCCGCCCGGCGGCGGCGTACCGGATCATCACCTCGCGCATCTCGCGGATCTGCGGCGGGTCGAGCCCGTTGGTCGGCTCGTCGAGGATCAGCAGGTCGGGCAGGCCCAGCATCGCCTGGGCGATGGCGAGTCGCTGCCGCATCCCCTGCGAGTAGGTGCGCACCGCCCGGTCCAGCGCCTCGCCGAGTCCGGCGATGGCCAGGGCCTCGTCCAGGTGCGCGTCGGCCTCGGGCCGGCCGGTGGCCTGCCAGTAGAGCCGCAGGTTGGCCCGCCCGGTCAGGTGCGGGAGGAAGCCCGCGCCCTCGACGAAGGCACCGACCCGGGACAGCACCGGCGCACCCGGCCGCACCAGGTGGCCGAAGATCCTGATCTCGCCGGCGTCGGGCCGGATCAGGCCCATCAGCATCCGCAGGGTGGTGGTCTTGCCCGCGCCGTTGGGGCCCAGCAGGCCGAGCACCTGGCCCTGCTCCACCCGGAAGCCCAGGTCCTTGACCGCGTACCGGTCGGCGGCGCCCTTGTACCGCTTGCTGAGTCCGGTGATCTGCAGCGGCACCCCGCCCAGCAGCGGGTCGTACGCCGCGCCCCGTTCCGCCCGGGCCCGGCGCCGGAGCCGGGGCAGCAGCAGCACGGCCGCCGCCACCGCGACGGCGACCAGCGGCAGCACCCAGGTCCGCGACGGCAGCGGCGCGGCCTCGGTGACCAGCCCGTCCACGGTCGGCAGGGTCAGCGGTCCGGTGACGGCGGCCCGGTAGGTGGCCGGTTCGGCGGGTGACGCGTACGCGAGGTCGGTCGAGGCGAGCACCAGCCTGAGCCGGTGCCCGGAGTCGAAGGTGTGGTCGACGGTGGGCAGCCCCACCGTGACGGTCCGCCCGTCGGGCCCGTCCGCGCCGGTCACCCGGAGCGGGGCGGACAGCTGCTGCGGCAGGGTCTGCTTGCCGTCCGGGGCGACGTCGTACAGCTTCGCGAAGAGCACCGCGTCCGGGCGGTCCGCCCGGACCCTGATCGGGACGGTGGGCCGGCCGGTCAGGTGCACCGAGGCGTCCAGCGGCTCCGACTCGAAGGCGGCGAACTGCCCGGGGAAGTCCAGGGAGACCGAGGCACCGAGTGCGGCGGCCTGGCTGAGCGCGCCGATACCCGGCAGCGCGGAGATGTTGGGCGGGGCGCCGCCCGGCGGGTTGGCGAAGGCCTGCTCCCCGTCGGCCGAGGGGCCGGTCAGCCGGTACTGCCGCGAGTCGGTGCCGCCGAGCCCGGGGTAGGCCTCGGCCGTCGCCCCGCGCAGGACCGGCTGGAAGCCGGTGGAGTCCACCCCACCGGTCCGGGTCACCCGGAACGCCGCCCCGGTACCGCCGTCACCCTGCGAGGCGTCGCCGTCCTTCGGGGCACCGTCCCCCTTCGGGGCATCGCCGCTCGCAGGGCCGCCGCCCTTCAGGTAGCGGTCGAACCAGGCACCCACCCGGGCGTCCACCCGTTCGCTGGTGTCGGTCGCACCGTCGTGCCCGCCGGCGAACCAGTCCACCGCGACGGGGGCGCCGTTGGCCGCCACCGCACGCGCGATCGCGTCCCCCTGGTCGAGCGGGAACAGCGAGTCCTGCTGTCCCTGGACGACCAGCGTCGGCACCTTCAGCCGGTCCGCGACCGAGGACGGGCTGGACCGGTCCAGCAGCGCGACCGCCTCCGGGTCGGCGTGCCCGGTGGTGGCCACCCGGTCGTACATCCGGCACAGCTCCTCCAGGAACCGTCCGCAGCCGACCTGCCCGGCCCCCTCCGACGCCACCGACGGCCGGGCCGCGCCCCCCGACGGACCGAGGTCGCCCGCCGATCCGGTGGTGAAGAAGATCCCGGCCCACAGCTTCTTGAACACCCCGTCGACCGCGCCGGAGCCCTGCACCCCCTGCGGGAACAGCGCGTCGGCCAGGTTCCACCAGGTGATCTGGCTGGCCACCGCGTCGATCCGGCGGTCGTACGCCGAGCCGAGCAGCGCCACCGCCCCGCCGTAGGAGGCGCCGGTGATGCCGACCCGGGGGTCGCCGGGTCCGTCGAGGCGTACCCCGGGCCGCTGGGCCAGCCAGTCCACCAGGCGCTTGACGTCCTCGACCTCGCGGTCCGGCGCGTTCAGCCCGATCTTCCCGCCGGAGCGTCCGAAGCCGCGTGCCGACCAGGTGAGCACCGCGTACCCCTGCCGGGCCAGCTGCTCGGCCCGTTCCCGCTCGCCCTCCTTGGAACCGCCGAAGCCGTGGCCGAGCAGGACGGCCGGGCGCGGGCTTTCCCCGGTCGTGAAGAAGGAGGTGTCCAGCTGGACCACCTGCTGGCTGCCGGGTGCCTCGGGCATCGCGAGGAAACGATCCTCCTGCCGGACCGACTGTTCCCCACCGGCGGCCACGGCCGCCGTACCCACGCCGGCCACCACCACCAGGGCCACCGCACCCGCCAGCAGTCTCCGTCCGGCCGCCGTACCGCGACCGCGCCACCGGCGCCACGCCCCACCGAGCTCCATGGTCCGTGATCGTAGCCGCCGCTCGGGTAGGCGGCTGATAAGAGCGCCCCGGCCCGGCCCCCGCGACGGGACCACCCGCGCACCGCCGTGCGGCCCACGACCCTCGCGAGGAGACCACCCGCCGCCGACAATGAGCCCGATTCACCCGGCTTTGCCCGAGTATCGTACGCACGACCCGCTCACCGCCCGCCCGGCCGCCTAACCGACCGCCCGACCGCCCGACCGCCCGACCGCCCGACCGCCCGACCGACGAGGTGCCCCGTGCTCCGGCCGCTGATCACCCTGCTCGCCACCGTCGTCGCCACCCTGGCGACCGGCTGGCTCGTCGACCAGGCCCTCCAGCGCGCCGCCGCACGCCACCCCGACGCCCCGGTCTGGCCCCTGCTCCGGCGCTGCCGCGTGCCACTGCAGTTCGTCGTGGCCTCCGCCCTGCTGCTGGTCGCCAGGCCGCTGGAGCGGATCCTCGACGTGCCGGACGCCGTCCCCCACCACCTGGTGCTGCTCCTCCTGCTGGCCTCACTCGGGTGGCTCACCGTCCGGGTGGTCGCGGCCGGCCTGGAGGCGGTGCTCAGCCGCTACGAGACGGTCGCCGACGACCCGGCCCGGATGCAGCGGGTGCACACCCGGATCAGCATGCTCCGCCGGGTGGTCAGCGCGGTGATCGTGGTGGTGACCGTCGCCGTGATGCTGCTGACCTTCTCGGCGATGCGCACCGTCGGCGCCAGCCTGCTCGCCTCGGCCGGGATCATCGGCATCGTGGCCGGCATCGCCGCCCAGTCCGCGCTCGGCAACTTCTTCGCCGGCCTGCAGATCGCCTTCGGCGACACCGTCCGGATCGGTGACACGGTGGTGGTCGACGGTCAGCAGGGGACGGTCGAGGAGATCACCCTCACCTACCTGGTGGTCCGGCTCTGGGACTACCGGCGGCTGATCGTCCCGGTCTCCTACTTCGTCAGCAAGCCGTTCGAGAACTGGACCCGCCGCGATCCGGGCCTGCTGGCCTCGGTGATCCTCCACCTCGACCACGCGACGCCGGTCGACCGGCTCCGCACCGTCCTGCACGACCGTCTGGCGGACAATCCGCGCTGGGACGGCGCCGAGTGGGCGCTCCAGGTCGTGGACACCACCCCGAGCACGATGGTGGTGCGGGCGACCATGACCGCCCGGACCCCGGACGACGCCGCCCTGCTCCGCTTCGAGGTCCGCGAGCAGTTGGTCGCCCACCTCCGCGACCACCACCCCGAGGCGCTCCCCCGGCTGCGCACCGGCGAGGCCTAGGGGACCGACAAGCCCGACAGACCGGGCGGGCCCAACAGGCCCGAGAGACCGGGCCTGCCCGACAGGCCCGACAGATCGAAAACCGGGCGGGCCCGCCGAAGCGGACCCGCCCGAAAGCCTCACGAACCCACCCGGAGGGCAGCCCTACAACACCCGGGTCATCGTCCGGTGCGGGATCCCGGCGTCGTCGTAGACGCCGCCCTCGGCCACGTACCCGAGCCGCTCGTAGAACCCCAGCGCCTGCACCTGTGCGTGCAGTTCCACCTCACGCGCCCCGCGCCGGCGTCCGGCCGCCTCCACGGCGCGCACCAGCTCCGCTCCGAGCCCGGTGCCCCGGGCGGCCCCGACCACCGCGAGCCGGCCGAGCAGTACCCGCCCCTCGGTCCCGCCGGTCAGCCCGAGCGCCTGCTCGCCGAAGATCAGCCGGGCCGTCCCCCACGGCTCCCCCGCCGGCCCGACGGCCAGCAGGTGCTCCGAGGTGGCGTCCAGCTCGTCGTACTCCAGCTCCTCCGGCACGCCCTGCTCCTCGACGAACACCGTCCGCCGGACGCCCCGGACCAGCGCGAGGTCGTCCTCCCCCTCGGCGATCCGGATCCGTGCCGCGAAAGCGCTCATGCCGGCCGCCTCAGCTCTCGGACGAGATGATGTCGAGCGACTTCCGCAGGTCGGCCGGGTACTCGCTGGAGAACTCCACCCACTCGCCGTCCGCCGGGTGCTCGAAGCCGAGCGAGACGGCGTGCAGCCACTGGCGGGTGAGGCCGAGCCGCTTGGCGAGCGTGGGGTCGGCGCCGTAGGTGAGGTCGCCGACGCAGGGGTGGCGCAGTGCGGACATGTGGACGCGGATCTGGTGGGTGCGCCCGGTCTCCAGCTTGATGTCCAGCAGCGAGGCGGCCCGGTAGGCCTCGATCAGGTCGTAGTGCGTGACGGACGGCTTGCCCTCGCGGGTGACCGCCCACTTCCAGTCGGAGCTGGGGTGGCGCCCGATCGGGGCGTCGACGGTGCCGCTGAGCGGGTCCGGGTGGCCCTGGACCAGCGTGTGGTACTTCTTCTCGGTGATCCGGTCGTGGAACTGCCGCTTGAGGTCGGTGTAGGCGCGCTCCGACTTGGCGACGACCATCAGCCCGGAGGTTCCGACGTCGAGCCGGTGCACGACGCCCTGGCGCTCGGCGGCGCCCGAGGTGGAGATCCGGTAGCCGGCCGCGGCGAGGCCGCCGATCACGGTGGGGCCGGTCCAGCCCGGGCTGGGGTGCGCGGCGACCCCGACCGGCTTGTCGACGAGCACGATGTCCTCGTCGTCGTGGACGATGCGCATGCCCTCGACGTGCTCGGCGACGATCTGCACGGGTGCGGCGGGGGCGGGGATCTCGACCTCCAGCCAGGAACCGGCGGTGACGCGGTCCGACTTGCCGGCGACGGCGCCGTCGAGCGTCACCTTGCCGTCGGCGGCCAACTCGGCGGCCTTGGTCCGGGAGAAGCCGAACATCCGGGCGAGGGCGGCGTCGAGACGCTCGCCTTCGAGGCCGTCGGGTACGGGGAGGCTGCGGATCTGCGCTGCGGTACTCACCCGTACGAGTATGCCGGACGCGGGGGCCACCCCTTACGCAGCCGGTCCGCCGCCCTACTCGGCCGGGTCCTCCGCGCGCTCGCCCTTGGACCCCTTCTCCGCCGGCTGGTGGACGGTGCCGTCGGGGTTGCTGCCCCGGAAGGAGAGCAGGACGACCAGGATGCCGCCGCAGACGATCGCCGAGTCGGCGAGGTTGAAGACGGCGAAGTGCTGGACGGAGATGAAGTCCACGACGTGCCCGCGGAACACGCCGGGCGAGCGGAACAGCCGGTCGGTGAGGTTGCCGAGGGCTCCGCCGAGCAGCAGCCCCAGGGCGATCGCCCACGGCAGGCTGTACAGCCGCCGGGCGATCCGCCAGATCACCACGATGACGGCCGAGGCGATCATGGTGAAGACGACGGTGAGCGCCTGCCCCATGCCGAAGGCGGCGCCGGAGTTGCGGATCACCTGGAAGGTCACCACGTCGCCGATCACCTTGATCGCCGCGTGGTTCTCCAGCCGGGCCACCACCAGCAGCTTGCTGCCGAAGTCGATCAGGAAGGCCAGGAGCGCGACCACCAGCAGCACGCCGATCCGGCGGCGCCCCTTCGACGCCTCCTGCCCCGGCTCCGCCCCGTCGACGAGGGCACCGACCGCGGTGGCCCCGACCGCCGCGGTACCGACGGCGTTCGCACCGGTCGCGGTGGCCCCGAGACCGGCGGCACCGACCGCGGTGGCACCGGCGGGTCCGACCCCGACGGCCGTGGCACCGGGGGCTTCGGCGGGGACGGCGGAGGTACGCGTCTCACCGGACTCGGTCACGGTCTCCGCCACGGCTTCGGCGGGCGTCGGGACGGACTCGTCCCGCGTCTGGGGGGAACCTTGCGTACTGATGATCCGCTCCGCTGCCGTGACGTGGGTGGGCCGGGGAACGCCCGACCTCCGACAGATCAGGCGACGTTACGGGGTCGAGCCTACGGCAAGCCCGACCCCCCGCGTCGCCCCGGTCAGCGGCGTTCCTGCTTGGCCTTGCACTGGACGCAGAGCGTCGCCCGCGGGAAGGCCTGCATCCGTGCCTTGCCGATGGCCTGGCCGCAGGACTCGCAGGTCCCGAAGCCGACGCCCTCCAGCCGGGCGAGCGCGTGCTCGGTCTGGGCGAGGCTGTCACGGGCGTTGTTGGCCAGCGCCACCTCGCTCTCCCGCGAGATGTTCTTGGTGCCGGCGTCCACCTGGTCGTCGCCGGCGCCGTCGTTGGAGTCGCGCATCAGGCCGGTGATGGCCGCCTCGGCCGCGTCGATCTCGTGCTGCAGCCGCTCCAGCTCGCTGATCAGCTCGGCGTGCAGCTCGTGCACCTCGTTCGAGGTCCACGGGTCCTCGCCGGGGCGGACGGGCAGCTCCGCCGGATCGACCGACTCGGCGCCGCCGGTGGCCCGGACGGCCCCGTTCTGGGCCGGCGTGCGGGTGCGGCCGGGGGCCACGAGAGCGGTGTCGGTGGTGTTCTTTCGCCGTGCGGTAGTGGTCACGGTCCCCTCCCCTGGATCGCCTGCCACGGCCTTGCGTGTCCGCTTGGTGGCGGTACCCGCGCCGGTTGCCTTCTCAGCCATGGCTTCGACCCCATCTACGAACGAATCGAGCCGCCGGTTCCCGGCGGCCTCCAGTGCCGGAACGATAATCCCGATCAAAAACGGTCACAACATGACATACCGACGCCTCACAATGATCCCACCCGGGCAGCCGTCACAGGCGCCACGCCCATGCGCCGACCAGAGTTGTGCCCCGTACACCCCCGCCTAACCACCCCCGGACGCCGCACCGGAGGCCCCGCCCCCACTACCGCCCGGGGCGCCCCCGGGGCTCCGGGGGCGCCGGCCCCGGCCCGCCCCCGACCTGACGCCGCGGCCCTCCGGCTCCGCCCCGGACAGGTGGCCCGAAACGACTTGCGGCGGGCCGATACACTGAGCCTGCAAGGCGCAGATGGGGACGAGTACCGCAGTACGCAGCCACCAGCGACCCGGGGACGGTGCGAGCCCGGGGGTGTGCACGGCGCGAAGATCACCCCGGAGCCGCCGGAAGAACGGCCCGCGATTCCCGTCGCACCGGCCCGTAGACCCGGCAGCAAGCCCAAACAAGAGGGCCGCACGCACCACCGCGGCCAAGGAGGGTGGTACCGCGGGGCGGCATGCCGTCTCGTCCCTCCGTCGGATCCCGTCCACGCATCCGTCGGAGGTAGACGCCCGCGATGAGTACCTACAACCCCGTCCCCGCCCAGGTCGACCTGCCGGTCCTCGAACACCAGATCCTCTCCTTCTGGCAGGACAACAAGGTCTTCCAGCGCAGCCTGGAGCAGTCCGAGGGCCGCCCCGAGTGGGTCTTCTACGAGGGCCCGCCCACCGCGAACGGCATGCCCGGCGCCCACCACATCGAGGCCCGCGTCTTCAAGGACGTCTTCCCGCGCTACCGGACGATGAAGGGCTACCACGTCGCCCGCAAGGCCGGCTGGGACTGTCACGGCCTCCCGGTCGAGCTGGCCGTCGAGAAGGAGCTGGGCTTCTCCGGCAAGCAGGACATCGAGGCGTACGGCATCGCCGAGTTCAACGCCAAGTGCCGCGAGTCGGTGACCCGCCACACGGACGCGTTCACCGAGCTCACCTCGCGCATGGGCTACTGGGTCGACCTCGACCAGGCGTACCGCACCATGGACCCGTCCTACGTGCAGTCCGTCTGGTGGTCGCTCAAGCAGATCTTCGACAAGGGCCTGCTGGTCCAGGACCACCGGGTCGCCCCCTGGTGCCCGCGCTGCGGCACCGGCCTCTCCGACCACGAGCTGGCGCAGGGCTACGAGACCGTCGTCGACCCCTCGGTCTTCGTCCGCTTCCCGCTGACCGGCGGCCCGCTGGCCGGCCGCGCCGCGCTGCTGGTCTGGACCACCACTCCGTGGACCCTGGTCTCCAACACCGCCGCCGCCGTCCACCCCGACGTCACCTACGTGGTGGCCACCGACGGCACCGAGCAGCTGGTGGTCGCCGAGCCGCTGCTGGCCAAGGCCCTCGGCGAGGGCTGGGAGCCGACCGGGGAGTCCTTCACCGGCGCCGAGATGGAGCGCTGGGCCTACCGCCGCCCCTTCGACCTGGTCACGATCGAGAACGCGCACTACGTCCTCAACGCCGACTACGTCACCACCGAGGACGGCACCGGCATCGTCCACCAGTCCCCCGCCTTCGGCGCGGACGACCTCGCGACCTGCCGCCGGTACGGCCTGCCGGTGGTCAACCCGGTGCTGGCCGACGGCACCTTCGCCCCCGAGGTCCCGCTGGTCGGCGGCCAGTTCTTCAAGAAGGCCGACGAGGCGCTGGTCGCCGACCTCAAGGAGCGCGGCCTGCTCTTCCGCCACCTGCCGTACGAGCACAGCTACCCGCACTGCTGGCGCTGCCACACCGCGCTGCTCTACTACGCGCAGCCGTCCTGGTACATCCGGACCACGGCCGTCAAGGACGCCCTGGTCCGCGAGAACGAGGCCACCAACTGGTACCCGGAGAACGTGAAGCACGGCCGCTTCGGCGACTGGCTGAACAACAACGTCGACTGGGCGCTCAGCCGCAACCGCTACTGGGGCACCCCGCTGCCGATCTGGCGCTGCGAGGAGGGCCACCTCACCTGCGTCGGCTCGCTGGCCGAGCTCTCCGAGCTGACCGGCACCGACCAGAGCGGCCTCGACCCGCACCGCCCGTACATCGACGAGGTCACCTTCGCCTGCCGTGACTGCGGCGGCACCTCGACCCGGGTGCCCGAGGTGATCGACGCCTGGTACGACTCGGGATCGATGCCCTTCGCCCAGTACGGCTACCCGTACCAGAACAAGGAGCTGTTCGAGCAGCGCTACCCGGCGCAGTTCATCTCCGAGGCGATCGACCAGACCCGCGGCTGGTTCTACACGCTGATGGCCGTCGGCACCCTGGTGTTCGACAGGAACGCGTACGAGAACGTCGTCTGCCTGGGCCACATCCTGGCCGAGGACGGCCGCAAGATGTCCAAGAACCTGGGCAACATCCTGAAGCCGATCCCGCTGATGGACCAGCACGGTGCCGACGCCGTGCGCTGGTTCATGGCCGCCGGCGGCTCCCCCTGGTCGGCCCGCCGGGTCGGCCACGGCACGATCCAGGAAGTGGTCCGCAAGACCCTCCTCACCTACTGGAACACCGTCGCCTTCCAGGCCCTGTACGCCCGGACGTCCGGCTGGGCCCCGTCCGCGGGCGACCCGGCCCCGGCCGACCGCCCGCAGCTGGACCGCTGGGTGCTCTCCGAGCTCAACACCCTGGTCCGGGAGGTCGACGCGTCCTTCCAGGCGTACGACACCCAGCGGGCCGGCAAGCTGCTCTCCGGCTTCGTCGACGACCTCTCCAACTGGTACGTCCGCCGGGGCCGCCGCCGCTTCTGGCAGGGCGACGCGGCCGCGCTCGCCACGCTGCACGAGGCGCTGGAGACGGTGACCCGGCTGATGGCCCCGCTGACCCCGTTCATCACCGAGCGGGTCTGGCAGGACCTGGTCGTCCCGGTGGTCCCGGACGCCCCGGCCTCGGTCCACCTGGCCACCTGGCCGGAGGCGGACGAGTCGCTGATCGACGCCGACCTCTCGCGCCACATGACGCTGGTCCGTCGTCTGGTCGAGCTGGGCCGGGCGACCCGCGCCGAGTCCGGCGTGAAGACCCGTCAGCCGCTCTCCCGCGCGCTGGTCGCCGCCCAGGGCTGGGAGGAGCTGCCCGCCGACCTGCGCGCGCAGATCGCGGAGGAGCTCAACGTCTCCACCCTGGAGTCGCTCGCGGCCGGCTCCGCCGACCGGACCGGTGGCGGCTCGCTGGTCGACACCACCGCCAAGGCCAACTTCCGTGCGCTGGGCAAGCGTTTCGGCAAGGGCGTGCAGGACGTCGCCAAGGCGGTGGCCGCCGCCGACGCCGCCCGGCTCGCCGCCGAGCTGCGGGCCGGGGGCACCACCTCGGTCGAGCTGGACGGCGAGACCGTCACGCTCTCCCCCGACGAGGTGATCATCACCGAGACCCCGCGCGAGGGCTGGGCCGTCGCCAACGAGTCCGGTGCCACCGTCGCCCTCGACCTGGCGATCACCCCCGAGCTGAAGCGCCTCGGCGTCGCCCGTGACGCGATCCGGCAGATCCAGGAGGCCCGCAAGAACTCCGGCCTGGACGTCGCCGACCGGATCGTCCTCCGCTGGCGCGCCACCGACGACGAGACCGCCGAGGCGATCGCCGAACACGGTTCCCTCGTCGCGGAGGAGGTCCTCGCGACCGACTTCGCCGCCGGCGCGGCCGACTGGGAGTCGGACACCTTCTCCGACGAGTCCCTCGGATTCGCCTTCCAGCTGCGCAGGGCCTGACCGAACGATCCGGAGCCGCCGCCGCCCCACCCGGGGGTGGCGGCGGCTCCGTCGTCCCCGTGAGGGTCCGGCGACCGGCCCCGGCGATCAACGGCGATCGAACACGGCGGCCGCCCCGCCGCGCGGCGGGGCACCGAACGCAGAACGCCCCCGCCGTGACCCGGAGGTCACGGCGGGGGCGCTGCTGACAGTCGGCTACCGCCTAGTTGTCGCCGTCCTCGTCGATCAGGAACCCGCGCATCGGCGCCGGCGCCTGCTGCATCGGCTGCGGCGGCTGCGGACGGACGGCCGCCATCGGCTGGGTCATCCCGGCCGGCTGCATCTGCGGCGCACCCGAGTTGCCACCCGAGGCCTGACCGCCGAAGCCCTGCCCACCGGAGTTACCGCCGAAGGAGCCCTGTCCGCCGAAGGACGGCTGGTTCCCGCCGAACGCCGGCTGGCTGCCACCGAAGCTCGGCGACGGGCTGCTCATCGCACCGGCACCGGCCGGAGCCATCGACGACGCGGCCGGCGGCAGCGACGCGGTGGCCGGGAGCCGCGGCGGGGCGAGCGAGTCGTCCGCCTGCGACTCCAGCTGGCGCAGCTGGGTCTCCAGGTACGACTTCAGGCGCGTGCGGTACTCGCGCTCGAACGCCCGCAGGTCCTCGACCTTGCGCTCCAGCGTGGCACGGGCGGACTCCAGCGAGCCCATCGCGACGCGGTGCTTCTCCTGCGCGTCCCGCTCCAGGGCGTCGGCCTTGGCACGGGCGTCGCGCTCCAGGCCCTCGGCCCGGCTGCGCGCCTCGCCGACGATCTTGTTGGCCTCGGAACGGGCCTCGGAGATCGCCTGGTCGGCCGTCTGCTGGGCGAGCGCCAGGACGCGGGCGGCACTGTCGCCGCCGGGGCTCTGCTGCTGCATCGGGGCGCCCATCGGGCCACCCATCTGCTGCTGCTGGCCGCCCATCTGCTGCGGGCCGCCCATGGGGCCGCCCATCTGCTGCATCTGCTGCTGGCCCATGCCCTGGCCCATGGGGTTGCCCATGCCCTGCGGGCCGCCGGGGCCACCCATCGGCTGGAGCATCTGACCACCCATCGGCTGGACCAGCTGCTGCTGGCCGCCCATGGTCTGGCCCATCTGCTGCTGCGGACCGCCGGGGCCCATCGGGCCGCCCTGGCCGGACGGAAGCTGCGGGGCGCCGGACGGCAGGCCGAGCGGCTGGTTGCCCATCTGCTGCTGCGGGCCACCCATCTGCTGCTGCTGCTGCGGGCCGCCGGGGCCGCCCATCTGCTGCTGCTGCGGGCCGCCGGGGCCACCCTGCTGGCCGGGGACCGGCGGGCCGGATATGGCGGCCGGCACCGGGGCGCCGGAGCGCGCGTCCTGCGGCGGCTCCTTGCGCATGTTGGCCTGGTTCTGCGCGGCGGCACGGGTCGCGGCGGCCAGCTTGGCGCGCAGGTCCTCGTTCTCGCGGAGAAGGCGGGTCAGCTCCGCCTCGACCTCGTCGAGGAAGGCATCGACCTCGTCCTCGTCATAGCCTTCGCGCAGGCGGACGGTCGTGAACTGCTTGTTCCGAACGTCCTCGGGGGTCAATGGCATCTCTTCACCTCAACGTGATCGTCGGCACACCGGCATCCTGTCGCATCGCTCACCTACGACTAGGGCCGCACAAGCGAGATCAGGACATACACAATGATCATCAGTACGAAGAAGGACAGGTCGAGCGCCACGCCCCCGAGACGCAACGGCGGAATGAACCGCCGCAGAAGCTTGAGCGGCGGATCCGTGACAGTGTACGTGGCCTCCAGGACCAGGACCATGGCCTTGCCCGGCCGCCACGAACGCGCGAACTGGAAGACCCAGTCCATCACCAGCCGCACGAGCAGGAACACCAGGAAGACGGTCAGTGCGTAATAGAGCACCGCCCACACGATCTCCATCGCGCTTCCCTCTCCCCGGTTCTTCGGCCCTTGAGGCCGCTCGCTGTCGCTAACTCACTGTCGATCAGATCCACACGTAAAGTCGTGGCCGGGTCAGCTCTGGTTGAAGAACCCACCCTCGGCGATCCGAGCCTTGTCCTCCGCCGTGACATCGACGTTAGCAGGAGACAGGAGGAACACCTTCTGCGTCACGCGCTCGATACTGCCGTGCAGACCGAAGACGAGTCCAGCGGCGAAGTCTACGAGTCGCTTCGCATCGGTGTCGTCCATCTCGGTGAGATTCATGATCACAGGGGTCCCGCCACGGAACTGTTCCCCGATGGTACGGGCCTCGTTGTAGGTCCTCGGGTGCAGCGTGGTGATGCGGTAGGGCTCTCGTTCGTTCACTACCTTGGGCATGATCACCGGGGCGCTCTTCTCCAGGTTGTGGCGGCGTTCGGGTGTGATGGACGACACTGGGGCCATCCTCGGAGTCTCCTGGCGGATCGGGACCGCGGCCGGCACCGGCTGCGGCGCGATCGAGGGGACCGGAGCGGGGGTCGCGGCGGCCGGACGCGGGATGTCCTCGGTCCGCCCGGTCCGGATCGGCTCGGGGTCCGCGTCGTAGTCGTCGTCGGGGTCGTACCCCTGACCGTCGTACGTCTCGTCCTCCACGAGGCCGAGGTAGACCGCCATCTTGCGCATTGCGCCGGCCATGCTCCTGTCTCCTCCGCTTGTGGTGGACCGGCTCCCTCCCGGCGGCCGGGCCGTACGACCCCGCCTGCGGATTCCGCGGTCCGCCCACGACGCTCCGTCAGGCCGACGCCCGGTCAGAAATCGTGGAAGAGGGCCGCGGAGCTGCGATCCACGGTTGGCTAGCGCTCAGATAAGCTGCTAGCTTCTGTCCTATTTTGTCCTGCAGTCTGATCTACTACCCGGTGACGTTACCTGAGGGGTGACCGCACTCCGAGTACCGCCGTTCCGACGCGCACATGTGTCGCTCCGGCGGCAATGGCCTGCTCCAGATCGCCGCTCATTCCTGCGGAGACCATCGTGGCAGCAGGATGGGCCGTCCGTACGGCGGTTGCGATTTCCGCCAGCCGATCGAAGGCCCTGGCAGGGTCCCCGGCCAGCGGTCCGGCGAGCGGGGCGACCGTCATCACACCGCCCAGTCGGAGGCCGGGCGTGTCGGCGATCGCGTCGGCCATCTCCAGGACGTCCGCCGGGGCCACCCCGGCGCGGTGCTCGCCCTCGCCGTGCTCCTTGTCCAGCGCCACCTGCACCAGGCAGCCCAGCTCGGGCCGGTCCGCCTTGATCACTGCCGCGCCGAGCGACTCCACCAGCCTGAGCCGGTCCACCGAGTGCACGTGGTTCGCGTACCGGACCACCGAGCGGACCTTGTTGGTCTGCAGCTGGCCGACGAAGTGCCAGTCAAGCGGAAGGTTTCTGCACTGCTCCGCCTTGGGCGCCGCGTCCTGGTCGCGGTTCTCCGCGACGTCGGTGACGCCCAGCCCGGCCAGCAGGGCGCTGTCCTCGGCCGGGTAGGTCTTGGTGACCACGATCAGCCGGACCTCCCCGCGCGCCCGCCCGGCCGCGGCACAGGCGTCGGAGATCCGCCGCTCGACCACGTCCAGGTTGGTACCCAGTTCTTCGTACCGGGCCCGCTGCCCGTCCGTCAGCCCGGCCGACCAGCTCGCGTCGGGGAAACCGGCGGTACTTCCCGGGAACGGTCCGTAGATGTCGTTCGTCATCAGAGATCAGAGCCCAACCAGACGTAGCTCGCGAGCCGGCCCGTGCGCTGCTCGCGACGATAGGAGTAGTGATCGGCGGATTCGAGGGTGCAGACAGATGATCGCACCAACTCGGTGACTCCCGCAGCGGCCAACTGGGCCGCCACTCCGTTCGGCACGTCCAGCGCCGGTGTTCCCCAGGAGGTCTCGGCGTACGCGGCGGGCACCCGCTCGGCGACCTCGGCGCGCAACGGCGCCGGCACCTCGTAGCAGCGCCCGCAGACCGCGGGGCCGGTGGCGGCGGTGATCCGCCCGGGCTCGGCCCCCAGTTCGACCATGGCCCGGACCACCGCCGGCACCACCCCCGCCGCGAGTCCGGGCCGGCCCGCGTGGGCGGCGCCGACGACACCCGCCACCGGGTCGGCCAGCAGCACCGGGGTGCAGTCGGCGGTCAGGACCGCCAGCGCCAGCGGCCGGTCGGTGACCACCGCGTCCACCGTGGGAGCCTCCCCCGCCGGCTGGCGCTCCGTCACCACCGCCACGTCCGCGCCGTGCACCTGGTTCATCCAGACCACGTCGGCCGGGTCCAGGCCCAGCGAACGGGCCGCGATCCCCCGGTTCTCCCGGACGGCCGCCGGGTCGTCCCCCACCGCGCCGCCGAGGTTCAGCTCCCCGTACGGCGAAGTGCTCACCCCGCCCCACCGTGAGGTGAAGGCGAAGTGAGCACCATCGCGTGCGACGCGATCGATCACTTAAGGAAATCCGGGACGTCGAGTTCCTCGGCCGGGCTCTCCACGTACGGCTGACGGGCCGGCTGCACCTGCGGCGGAACCGGGGCTGCGGTGGTGACCGGGGCCTCCGCCGAACGGGACGGACCCTCGCCGTCCGGACGGGACGTCACCGAGCCGATGCCCCCGTACGCGGGCCGGCCGGAGGGGCGCTCGGGGGCGCCGCCCGACGAGGAGGCCGGCGGGTTGGCCGGGGCCGCGCTCGCCTTGACCACCGGGTCGCGGACGATGGCCGGCGGCTGGCCGCCGTCGAAGCCGGCCGCGATGACGGTGACCCGCACCTCGTCGCCGAGCGCGTCGTCGATGACCGCACCGAAGATGATGTTGGCCTCGGGGTGCGCCGCCTCGCTGACCAGCTGGGCGGACTCGTTGATCTCGAACAGGCCGAGGTCGGACCCGCCGGAGATGGAGAGCAGCACGCCGCGGGCCCCGTCGATCGAGGCCTCCAGCAGCGGGGAGGAGATCGCCATCACGGCGGCGGCCTTCGCGCGGTCCTCACCGCGGGCCGAGCCGATCCCCATGAGCGCCGAACCGGCCTCGGACATGACCGACTTGACGTCGGCGAAGTCGAGGTTGATCAGGCCGGGGGTGGTGATCAGGTCGGTGATGCCCTGGACGCCGGAGAGCAGCACCTGGTCGGCGGAGCGGAACGCGTCCAGCACGCTGACCTGGCGGTCCGAGATGGACAGCAGCCGGTCGTTGGGGATCACGATGAGGGTGTCGACCTCTTCGCGGAGGCTGGCGATGCCGTCCTCGGCCTGGTTGGCGCGGCGACGGCCCTCGAAGGTGAACGGGCGGGTGACCACGCCGATGGTGAGCGCGCCCAGCGAGCGGGCGATGTTGGCGACCACGGGGGCGCCACCGGTGCCGGTGCCACCGCCCTCGCCGGCGGTGACGAAGACCATGTCGGCCCCCTTGAGGACCTCCTCGATCTCCTCGCGGTGGTCCTCGGCGGCCTTCCGGCCGACCTCGGGGTTGGCGCCGGCGCCGAGGCCCCGGGTGAGTTCACGGCCCACATCGAGCTTGACGTCGGCGTCGCTCATGAGGAGGGCCTGCGCATCGGTGTTGATCGCGATGAACTCGACGCCCTTGAGACCGACCTCGATCATCCGGTTGATGGCGTTGACACCACCGCCGCCGATTCCGACGACCTTGATGACTGCGAGGTAGTTCTGCGGTGCTGCCACGTCGAAGGCCTCTCGCCTCGAATTTCCGGGTCGGTCCGACGCCGGTACGGGTCATTCCGACGGATGTCGATGGGTAGGGAGCCTGGTTTCTGACGCAATGTCCGAAATGCCGACCGCCGACCCCAACCCTAAACTTGACCTTTAGGGTTAGTGCTGTGCCTCTGTCACATCACCAGGGAACACAGGCTGGTGACACAGGACACTAGGTGGCTCCGGCCACGTGTTTCAACGAACACGCCGAGCTTCCCTTTTTCTTTTGAGCCTATGTGATCATCAACCGCCGGATGAAACCGGGGTGACCACCAAGGGTCGGGCCGACACGAAACCGCGTCAAGCCCACCCGTCACCCGCCGCCACTCTGTCAGCGACGCGCTCCGCGCGCACCCTTGTGCAGAAAACCTACCGGATCATCCGGACACCGCCGGCGCCTCCGGCGCACTCACGTCGAAGTTCGTACCCTTCTGACCCAGCAGCGCCACCAGGACCCGGGCTTTCCGATCGGTCTGCTCGGGACTTCCCCAGCGAACCGTCGCACCCCCGCTGAGCTGCAACTGGATATCGTCGTACGAATGCACCAGAACGGCCCCGGCCCGCTGCCGGACCTCGGCCGGCAGGCCGGCGGCCACCGCCACCGCACCCTGCACCAGCTGGGCCCGCCCGATCACCGACTCCACGTCCCTGGCGGGCTGGCTGAGCCGGAGCTCCACCACCGGGACGCCCTCCGGCGCGGCCGGCTCGGTGGCGAAGCTCACGCCACCCGCGTCGACCTGGGTGAACCGGCCGTCCTCGCCCTTCACCGCGGCGACCGCCGACCGCTGGGTGATCTTCACCCGCAGGGTGTGCGGCCAGCCCCGCCAGACCTCGGCCCCGGCCACCCGCGGGATCGCCTCGACCCGCCGCCGGACGTCCGCCAGGTCCACCCGGGCCAGCGGGCCGGAGCCGACCCCGCCGATCGCCGAGCGGACCTGGTCGGCCGTCAGGCGGTCGTCCTGGACGCCCTGCACCGAGATGCTGCGGACGTCCAGGACCGAGGAGAGGAAGACCAGCCACGCCAGCACGCCCAGCACCGCGGCCGCGAGCGAACCCAGCACCACCACACCGCGCCGCGAGAGCCGGAGCCGGGGGGTGTACTCCTCGTCCCCGAGATCCTCGTCGTGCGGGTATCCCCGGCCGCCGGCCGGGGGCGGCTCGGCGAGCCGGGCGTCAGCCACGACGGCGGCCGCCCCGGGCTGCCTCGATGGCCTCGTAGACCATGCCGACCAACAGGTCGTCCGCGTCCCGGCGGCCGAACTCGGCGGCGGCCCGGCTCATGTCCCACAGCTTCTGCGGGTCGGTCAGCACCGGCAGCACGTTCTGCAGCACCCAGTCCGGGTTCAGCTCCGCGTCGTCGACCAGCAGCCCGCCGCCGGCCTTCACCATCGGCTGGGCGTTCAGCCGCTGCTCACCGTTGCCGATCGGCAGCGGGACGAAGGCCGCGGGCAGGCCGACGGCCGCCAGCTCGGCCACCGTCATCGCGCCGGCCCGGCAGAGCATCAGGTCGGCGGCCGCGTACGCGAGGTCCATCCGGTCCAGGTACGGCAGCGCGCGGTACGGCGGCATCCCGGGGATGTCGTCCACCTGCGGCAGCTCGTTCTTCGGGCCGACGGCGTGCAGGATCTGCACGCCGTACTGCTGCAGGCGCGGGGCGATCGCGGCGATCGTCTCGTTGAGCCGGCGTGCGCCCTGCGAGCCGCCGGAGACCAGCAGCGTGGGCAGCCGCTGGTCGAGGCCGAAGTAGTGCCGGGCCTCCGGACGGGACGCGTTGCGGTCCAGCGTGGCGATGGTCCGGCGCAGCGGGATGCCGATGTACCGGGAGTCGCGCAGCTTGCTGTCCGGCGTGGAGACCGCGACGAAGTCGCTGTACCGCGCACCGATCTTGTTGGCCAGGCCCGGCCGGGCGTTGGCCTCGTGCACCACGATCGGCACACCGGCCCGCTTGGCGGCCAGGTACGCGGGCATGGCGACGTAGCCGCCGAAGCCGACCACGGCGTCCGCCTTGACCCGCTCGATGATCTCCTGGGCGGCCCGGACGGTGCCGCGCAGCCGGCCCGGGACGGTGATCAGCTCGGGGGTGGGCTTGCGGGGCAGCGGGACGGCCGGGATCAGCTCCAGCTGGTAGCCGCGCTCGGGTACCAGCCGGGTCTCCAGGCCGCGCTCGGTACCGAGGGCGGTGATCCCGATGGACGGGTCATGCCTGCGGAGGGCGTCCGCGAGGGCCATGGCCGGCTCGATGTGACCGGCGGTCCCCCCGCCGGCGAGTACGACATGCACCGAAATTCACCGCTCCCTGCGTGCCGGCACCGGGGCCGGGCGCGCTGTGGTTCGTCGTCGTGGCAGCACCCGGGCCAGCTGTTTCCTGATCCGGGAGTTCTTGCTCCGGGCGGCCAGGGCCGCCTTCGCTCCCGAGCTGCTGCGTGCCAGGCAGAGCAGCACCCCGATCGCGGACATGGCCGACAGCATGGCGGAACCGCCGTAGGAGAACAGCGGGAGCGGGACGCCCGCGATGGGCAGCAGTCCCAGCGCCGATCCCAGGTTGATCACGGCCTGAGCCATGAGCCAGGTGATGGCGGCTCCCGCGGCGTACCTGACGAAGGGGTCCTTCGTGCCGATGGCCACACGGATACCCGCGTAGCCTAGTGCCGCGAAGAGACCGATCACCGACAGCGTCCCCACCAGTCCCAGTTCCTCGCCCGTCGTGGCGAAGATGAAGTCGGTGTGCGCCTCCGGGAGCTGGCCCCACTTCTCGACCCCGGCGCCGAGGCCGGAACCGAAGAGACCGCCGAGGCCGAACGAGTAGACGCCGTGCAGGGCCTGGAAGCAGGCGCCGGCCGGGTCGAGTTTGGTGACGCCGATGCAGGAGAGCCGCTCGGCGCGGTGCGGCACGGTGACCACCAGGGCGGTGCAGACCACCACGGCCACGCCGAGGGTCGCGACGAACAGCCGCAGCGGCGCGCCGACCATCCAGAGCAGGCCGAAGAGCATGGCCACCAGGATCATCGCGGTGCCCATGTCGCCGCCGAGCATGATCAGCGCGAGCAGCAGCAGGGCGCCGGGGACCAGCGGGACCAGCAGGTGCTTCCACTGGTCGAGCGTGCCGTTCCTCTGCTTCCGGGCCAGCAGGTCGGCGCCCCAGAGCACCAGGGCGAGCTTGGCGAACTCGGACGGCTGGAACTGGAACACGCCGAAATCCAGCCAGTTCCGGTTGCCGTTGACCTCCACGCCGACGCCGGGGATCGCGACCAGGACGAGTGCGCCGATCACCCCGAGCATCACCGGGTAGACGATCACCCGCAGCACGGCCACCGGGACCAGGGCGAAGCCGACCAGCAGCGCGAAGCCGAGCAGCACCCCGACCAGCTGCTTGAAGAAGTAGAACTGGGTCGAGCGGTGCTGGCCCAGCGCGAGGATCTGCGAGGCCGAGAAGACCATCATCAGCCCGAGCGCCACCAGCAGCAGCGCCGTACCGGCGATCAGCAGGTAGGGCGTGAGCGGCCGGTCCAGGGCGTACCGCACGCGGGCCCGGAAGGCCTGCAGGCGGGCCACCGGGCCGGCCGACTTGTAGGCGGTGGTGGTGGCGGAGATCACCCGCCAGCGGCCGGCCGCCCCGTTCTCCGGTGCGCCCGAACCACCCGCCCTGCCCTGACCGCCGCCCACCCGTCCCGCTCTCCCTCTGCGCCTCGCCCGCCTCCGGGCCGCTCCGATCCGGCGCGGCCCCTCGGCTCGCGGTGCGGGGCCCGTCCGTGCTCAGGGTGTGTCCGACACGCCCTACGCGTCCGCCAGCCCCCGGACGGCCGCCGCGAAGAGGTCGCCGCGCTCGCCGTAGTTGGTGAACATGTCCATCGAGGCACAGGCCGGGGCCAGCAGCACCGTGTCACCCGTTCGGGCGAGTGAGGCGGCCGCGCGGACCACCTCGGCCATCGCCACCGCGCCAGTCTGGCCCTCGGCCGCCTCGATCACCGGGACATCCGGCGCGTGTCGTGCCAGCGCCTCCCGGATCAGCGCGCGGTCCTCGCCGATCAGCACGGCGGCGCGCAGCCGCTCGGCCGCGCCCTGGACCAGGTCGTCGAAGGCCGCGCCCTTGGCCAGGCCGCCGGCGATCCAGACGATCGGCCGGTAGGCGGAGAGCGAGGCCGCGGCGGCGTGGGTGTTGGTCGCCTTGGAGTCGTCGATGTACGTCACGCCGTCGACGACGCCGACCTCGGCGATCCGGTGGGCGTCCGGCCGGAAGGCGCGCAGGCCCTCCCGGACGGCCTTCGGGTCCACCCCGTAGGACCGGGCCAGGGCCGCGGCGGCGAGCGCGTTGGCGATGTTGTGCGGGGCCGGCGGGTTGACGTCCTCGACGGAGCCCAGCTCGGCCGCGTTCTTGGCCCGGTCCGACACGAAGGCACGGTCCACCAGCAGGCCGTCGACCACGCCGAAGTTCGACAGGCCGGGCGCACCGAGGCCGAAGCCGACCGCCCGGCAGCCCTCCTCGACGTCGGCCTCGCGGACCAGCGCCTCGGTGGCCGGATCGGCCAGGTTGTAGACGCACGCGACGACGTTGCCCTCGTAGATCCGGCCCTTGTCGGCGGCGTACGCCTCCATCGAGCCGTGCCAGTCGAGGTGGTCGGGGGCCAGGTTGAGCACGGCCGCCGAGTACGGGCGCAGCGAGGGCGCCCAGTGCAGCTGGTAGCTGGAGAGCTCGACGGCGAGCACGTCGTACGGCTCCTCGGCGAGCACGGCGTCCAGCACCGAGACCCCGACGTTGCCGACGGCGGCGGTGCGCCGGCCGGCGGCCGTGAGGATCGAGGCGAGCATCTGGACGGTGGTGGTCTTGCCGTTGGTGCCGGTGACGGCCAGCCAGGGAGCGGGCTCGCCGGTCGTGGCCAGCGGGCGGCGCAGCCGCCAGGCCAGTTCGACGTCGCCCCAGACCTCCACGCCGGCCGCGGCGGCGGCCGCGAACAGCGGGCTGCTCGGCGGCCAGCCGGGCGAGGTGACGACCAGCCGGGTGCCGTCGGGCAGGCTGTCGCCGTCGCCGAGGCGGACGGTCACCCCCTGGGCCTCCAGCTCGGCGGCGCGGGCCTTCAGGCCCTCGCCGCTGCCGCCGTCCACCACGGTGACGCGGGCGCCGAGTCCGTGCAGGACACGGGCCGCGCTGATGCCCGAGACTCCGAGCCCGGCGACGGCGACCGGCAGCCCGGCCCACTCGGGGTTGGTCATCCGGTCACCCATCCCGCGTAGAAGAGGCCGAGGCCGACGGCCACGCAGAGGCCCTGGATGATCCAGAACCGCACCACGACCAGGACTTCGCTCCAGCCCTTGAGTTCGAAGTGGTGCTGCAGCGGGGCCATCTTGAAGACGCGCTTGCCGGTCATCCGGAACGAGCCGACCTGGATGATCACCGAGAGGGTGATGATCACGAAGAGGCCGCCGAGCAGGATCAGCAGGATCTCGGTGCGCGAGCAGATCGCCAGACCGGCCATCGCACCGCCGAGGGCCAGCGAGCCGGTGTCGCCCATGAAGATCTTGGCGGGCGAGGTGTTCCACCAGAGGAAGCCGAAGCAGGAGCCCATCAGGGCGGCCGCGACCACGGCGAGGTCCAGCGGGTCCCGGACGTCGTAGCAGTTGGAGGTGGCCGAGACGGCGTACGCGCAGCTCTGGCCGTACTCCCAGACGCCGATGAAGGTGTAGGCGCCGAAGGCCATCACCGAGGCACCGGTGGCCAGGCCGTCCAGACCGTCCGTCAGGTTCACGCCGTTCGAGGTCGCGGCGATCAGGAAGTACGCGAAGATGACGAACAGCACCGGGCCGACCGACCACTCGAAGTCGCGGACGAACGAGAGGTGCTGGGAGGCCGGGGTGCGGTCGGCGCCGTCGGGGAACTGCAGCGCCAGGACGGCGAAGATCAGGCCGACGAGGGACTGCCCGGCGAGCTTCGCCTTGGCCCGCAGGCCCAGCGAACGGCGCTTGACGACCTTGATGTAGTCGTCGAGGAAACCCACCAGTCCCAGACCGGTCGTCAGGAACAGCACCAGCAGTCCGGAGGCGGTCGGGGATTCGCCCGTTATCGCCTTGGTGGCGAAGTAGGCGATGAGCGTCGCCAGGATGAAGGCGATGCCGCCCATGGTGGGCGTGCCCTTCTTGCTGTGGTGCGCCTTCGGGCCGTCGTCGCGGATGTACTGGCCGTAGCCCTGCCGGGCGAGCAGCTTGATCAGGGCCGGGGTGCCGAGCAGCGACAGGACCAGGCCGATCATGCCGGAGAAGAGGATCTGCTTCATTACTGGGCCGCACCGTCCGCGAGGATCGCCTCGGCCACCTTTTCGAGCCCCACCGAGCGGGACGCCTTCACCAGCACCACATCCCCCGGCCGCAGCTGACTGCGCAGCAGTTCGACCGCCGCGTCCGCGTCGGACACCAGCACCGACTCCTCACCCCACGAACCTTCGTTCCTCGCGCCCAGTTCCATGCAGGCCGCCTCGCGTCCGCCGACCGCCACCAGTTTGGTGACGTCCAGCCGGACCGCGAGCCGCCCGATGGCGTCGTGCTCGGCCAGGCTCTCCTCGCCGAGCTCCCGCATCTCGCCGAGCACCGCCCAGGTACGGCGACGCTCCGGACCTCGTCCCCCCATCGAGACCAGCGCCCGCAGCGCGGCCCGCATCGAGTCGGGGTTCGCGTTGTAGGCGTCGTTGACGACGGTGACACCATCGGCCCGGTCGACGACCTCCATGCGCCAGCGGGACAGCGCACCCGCCTCACTCAGTGCTTCGGCGGTGTCGTCGACGGTCATCCCGAGCTCCGTCGCCACCGCTGCGGCGGCGAGGGCGTTCGAGACGTGGTGCTCACCGTACAGGCGCAGCTGCACGGGTGCGGAACCGGCGGGGGTCGTCAACGTGAAGGATGGCCGTCCGGTGGAGTCCAGACGAACATCCTGTGCGCGGACCCGGGCGTCCGGGGATTCGCCGAAGAACACCACCCTGGCCTTGGTGCGCGCGGCCATTGCGCGCACCAACCGGTCGTCGATGTTGAGGATCGCGACGCCGTCGGCCGGGAGCGCCTCGACCAGCTCGCCCTTGGCCTCGGCGATCGCCTCCTGCGAGCCGAACTCGCCGACGTGCGCGGTGCCGACGTTCAGCACCAGGCCGATCCGGGGCGGGGTGATCGAGGTGAGGTACTCGATGTCGCCCTTGTGCCGGGCTCCCATCTCCAGCACCAGGTGCCGGGTGGCGTCCTCGACCCGCAGGGCGGTCATCGGGTGGCCGATCTCGTTGTTGAGCGAGCCGGGCGGGTAGACGGTGTCGCCGAGGCGCCGGAGCAGCTGGGCGATCAGGTCCTTGGTGCTGGTCTTGCCGGCCGAGCCGGTGAGGGCCACGACGGTGGCGCCGGCGCGGCCGACGACCGC
Organism: Kitasatospora sp. NPDC002965; assembly: GCF_040611255.1. Classification (NCBI taxonomy): domain Bacteria; kingdom Bacillati; phylum Actinomycetota; class Actinomycetes; order Kitasatosporales; family Streptomycetaceae; genus Kitasatospora; species Kitasatospora sp. NPDC002965. The sequence goes on from NZ_JBEXNT010000019.1 coordinate 92,464, forward strand.
GCGGGCCAGCTTGCCGAGCGCGTCCACCACGCTGTCGACCAGGACGGTGGGGCCGCCGACCGGGCGGGAGGCCAGCACCGCGACGGCGCCCGCCGCGACGGCGGTGGCGGCGTAGTCGTGGCCGTCCGCGTGCTCGCCGACGAAGGCCGCGAAGAGGCCGCCGGGGACGACCTTGCGGGAGTCGACCTCGACCGGGCCGGTCACCAGGGCGTCGGGGTCGGCGTCGGCCAGGGTGCCCCCGACTGCTGCGGCCACCTCGGCGAGGGTCAGTGCGATCACTGCTGCTCTACTCCTCCGGTGCCCCGGGCGGCCGTGGTCCGTGCCACGACGTCCTGTCCGATGGCGTCACGCAGCACCTCCCGGTCGTCGAAGGGGCGGATCTCGTCTCGTACGTACTGGCCGAGCTCGTGGCCCTTGCCGGCCACCAGCACGGTGTCACCGGCCCGGGCGCGGGTGATGGCCAACTGGATCGCCTCGGCCCGGTCGGGGACGACCAGGACGGTGCCGCGCTCGGCCTCGGGCACCGCGGCGGCGCCGGCGAGCATGGTGGCGAGGATCGCCAGCGGGTCCTCGCTGCGCGGGTTGTCGCTGGTCAGCAGGGCGGTGTCGGCGAGCCGGGCGGCGATGCCGCCCATCGGGGCGCGCTTGTGCGGGTCGCGGTCGCCGCCGCAGCCGACGACCACGTGCAGCCGGCCCTTGGTGACCTCGCGCAGGGAGCCGAGGACGGCCTCCAGCGCGTCCGGCTTGTGCGCGTAGTCGACCACCGCGACGTACGGCTGACCGGCGTCGACCCGCTCCAGCCGGCCCGGCACGCCGGGAACGGCCGCGATGCCGGCCACGGCCCGGTCCAGCGGGAGGCCGGCGGTCGCCAGCACGGCGATCGCCGCCAGCGCGTTGGCGACGTTGAACGGGCCGGGCAGCGGGACGGCCGCGTCCGCCTCGGCGCCGTCGGGGCCGAGCACCCGGAACGTCGAGCCGACGGGGCCGAGCTGGACGTCCACCGCGCGCCAGTCCGCCTCGGGCGCGCCGGTGGCGGAGAAGGTGACGACCGGGATCTTCGCCTCGGCGGCCAGCCGGCGGCCGTACGCGTCGTCCAGGTTGGCCACGCCGGCGCGGGACTTGCCGGGCTGGAAGAGCCGGGCCTTCGCCTGGAAGTAGTCCTCCATGTCCGGGTGGAAGTCGAGGTGCTCGGGCGTGAGGTTGTTGAACAGCGCCACGTCGTAGACCACGCCGTCGGTGCGGCCGTAGACCAGCGCGTGGCTGGAGACCTCCATGGTCACCGCGTCCGCGCCGCGCTCGCCCATCACCGCGAGGATCGCGTGCAGGTCGGTGGCCTCGGGGGTGGTCCGCTCGCTCTTGATCCGCTCGGTGCCGACCCGCATCTCGACGGTGCCGATGACCCCGGGGCTGCGCCCGGCGCCGTGCAGACCGCCCTCGACCAGGTAGGAGGTGGTGGTCTTGCCGTTGGTGCCGGTCAGCCCGATCATCAGCAGCCGCTCGGAGGGCCGGTCGTAGACGGCGGCGGCCAGCTCGCCCATCCGGGCCCGCGGGCGGTCGACGACCAGCAGCGGCAGGCCGGTGCCGGCGGCCAGCTCGGCGCCGGCCGGGTCGGTGAGCACCGCCACGGCGCCGGCCGCGGCGGCCTGCCCGGCGAAGGACGCGCCGTGGTGGTTCGCGCCCGGGAACGCCACGTACACGTCGCCGGGACGGACCTCGCGGGCGTTGTGGGTGACGCCGGTGATCTCGGGTCCTTCGACGGGGTCGAGACCCAGCAGTCGGGCGACCTCGGCGAGCGGCCGGGCCCCCGTCCGGGCGGGGCGGGGCGGGCTCACGGTGGTTTGATCGGGTTTCGGCACGGCGGAGAGGCTATCCGCCGAAGGGCTTCCAGGGCCAAACCGGCCCTTTTCCGTACCGGCGGCCGCACCCGCCCGGTCGTTGCTCATGGTCGATCACGGCTTCCACTCGACGGGCAGGTTGGGCGCCTCGCTACCGCTCGGCGGGACCTGGAGGGTCTTGAGGGTGAACTCCATCACCTGCTTGAACACCGGGCCGCAGAGCTGGCCGCCGAAGTGGCCGTTGACCGGGTCCTGGATCACGCAGGAGACGGTGACCCGCGGCTGGTCGGCCGGGGCGAAGCCGATGAAGGACGCGGTGTAGCCGCGGTACCCGCCGGTCTTGGGGTCCACCCGGTTGGCGGTGCCGGTCTTCCCGGCCACCCGGTAGCCGGGGATGGCGGCCTTGCCGCCGGTCCCCTGCTCGTCGGAGACGACCGACTCCAGCATCTCGGTGAGGGTCTTGGCGGTCTGTTCGCCGACCACCCGGGACTGCGCGCCCTGTGCGGCCGGGGTGTACCTGCCGTCCGGTGCGGTGGTGCCCTGCACGACGCTGGGCGTCACCCGGACCCCGCCGTTGGCGATGGTCGAGAACACCGAGGTCGCCTGCAGGGCGTTGACCGACAGGCCCTGTCCGAACGGGATGGTGTACTGCTTGGACGCCTTCCAGTCCTCCGGCTTGTCGAGCAGGCCGGCGGTCTCGCCGGGGAAGTCCAGGCCGGTGTGCTCGCCGATGCCGAACTTCCGCAGGTAGTCGTAGAGGACCCGGTTGGCCTCGGGCTGGGTCGCGCCGAGCGTCTGGGCGGCCTCGATGGTGCCGATGTTGGAGGACTTGGCGAGCACGCCGGCCAGGGTGAGGTACCAGGTGTCGTGCAGGACGTCGTCCTTGAACGCCACGTCGCCGCGGACCAGCGGGTACGGCACGGTGACCTTGGTGTCCCAGGTGGCCTTGCCGGTGTCCAGGACCGCCGCCATGGTCATCAGCTTGGCGGTGGAGCCCGGCTCGTAGGCGTCCTGCAGGGCCGCGTTCCCGAGCTGCGAGTTCCTGGCCGTGCTCAGGTCGTTCGGGTTGAAGCCCGGCGAGGAGGCCATCGCCAGCACCTGGCCGTTCTTCACGTCCTGGACGATGACGTAGCCCTTCTCCGCCCCGGCGTTGGCGACCTGGTCGGTGATGGCCCGCTGGGCGGCCCACTGGATGTCGCGGTTGACGGTCAGTCGCAGGTCGGTGCCGGGCACGGCGGGCTCCAGCGAGCCGCCGGCGGTGGGCACCAGGCGACCGCCGGCCTGGGCGTAGCTGCTGTGGCCGTCCTTGCCGGACAGCTCGTGCTGGTACTGCTGCTCCAGACCGCCGGCGCCCTCGCCCTCGGCGTTGACGAAGCCGACCAGGTTGGCGGCCAGGCCGTCGGAGGGGTAGACCCGCTTCTGGGTGTCCCGGTTGAAGACCCCGGCCAGCGGGTTGACGCACTCGTTGTCGAGCCTGGTCCGGCCGCCGTCCTCGACGGCCTTGTTCAGCAGCCGCTTCTGGGCCTGGCAGCCCCGCGAGCCGGCCTGCTTCTCCAGGCTCGACTTGAGGTCGCTGATCTGGTTCTTGACGTCCGGGGTCTGCTGGGCGGCCAGCCGCTTGTAGCGGGTCTTGGGGGTGTGCAGGTCGGCGGCGATCCGCTCCTTGGGCAGGCCGAGGATCGGCGCCAGCAGAGCGGCGGCCTGCTCGGGGGCGTCCGGGAGGCCGGTGGCCTCGGGGGTGAACATCGCGGGGTCGGCGGTGATGTCGTACGCGTCGACGGTGGTGGCCAGGGCGACCCCGTCGGAGGACGTTATCGAGCCGCGCTCGGCGGTGATCGGGATGTTCAGGTACCGGTTGGTGTTGGCGTCGGCGGCCAGCGCGTCGGAGTCCAGCAGCTGGAGCTGGACCAGCCGTCCGGCGAAGATCGAGAAGACGACCGAGAGCACGATGGTGATCACCCGCAGCCGACGGCGCGGGTCCGCCAGCCGGATCCCCCGCGGCTGCGGGCGGCGCTGCGGCGGACGCGGGCGCGGCCGGTCCCCCGCCTGGCCGGCGCGGGCCGGCGGGCGGCCCTCGGGGCGGCGCTGCTGCGGGGTGCGGGGCGTGCGGGCGGCGGCCCTCGGGTCCCGCCCGGCGGCCGGCTGGGCCTTGGCACCGGGCTGGCGCGCCTGGGACTGCTTCGCGGG